>DASWLB010000113.1:0-22343 GCA_036396315.1 Alphaproteobacteria bacterium | reverse complement strand
CCCGGGCATCAAGGTGGACAGGTGTCCGCCCACCTTGGCGAGGTCGAGCCGCGTCTCGCCCGGGTAGTATGGGATGCCGAACCCGCCGCCGATGTTGAGCACCTTGACCGGCGCGGGGGCGGCGCGCGCGAGGCCGATGGCAAGCGCGACCGTCTTGTCCTGGACTTCGGCGAGCGAGTCCGCCGACAGGTTCTGCGAGCCGGCGAAGATGTGGAACCCCTCGAAGGCAAGATCGAGCTCGCGGATGCGCGACAGCATCTGCGGCACGCGCTCGGAATCGACGCCGAACTGCTTGGCGCCGCCCGCCATCTTCATGCCGGAGGATTTGAGCTCGAAATCGGGGTTGATCCGAACGCCGACGCGCGGACGCACGCCCTGGCGTGCACCCAGGCGCGCGACCGTCTCCATCTCGGTCTCGGATTCGAGGTTCACCAGCACTCCGGCGGCGACCGCCTGCGCCAGCTCGGTTTCGGTCTTGCCCGGCCCGGCGAAGCTCACGTCGGCCGGCGAGACGGGCGCATCGAGCACGGTCTTCAGCTCGCCCGCCGAGGCCACGTCGAATCCGTCGACCAGCCCCGCAAGGTGCTGGATGAGCGCCGGCATCGGGTTCGCCTTGACCGCGTAGGTGAGCCGCACCCCGCGCGGCAGCGCGGCGCGCAGTGCGCCGACGCGCGCCGTGACGAGCGCGCGGTCGTAGGCGTAGAACGGCGTGCCGCCGGCGCGCTCGGCAAGCCGCGGCAGCGCGATCCCGCCGACCGACAGGCAGCCGCCTTCGGTTCCGAATCCTTCGATCGGCGCGTGGGCGGGCTTCGCCTTCGCGGTCATTGCGCGGCGCTTTTGGCGGCCTCGACGAAGTCGCGCGAGATCGCCGGCCGGTCCATCTTGCCGTTCGGCGTGCGCGGCAAGGTGGCGCGCTCGACCACGAGGTGGGGCACCATGTAGGTCGGCATCACCTCGCGGCACTTCTCGATCAGCTTCGCGCGATCGAGCGCGCCGCCGGGAGGCGGCGTCGCGACCACGACGATCGCCTGGCCCAGCACCTCGTGCGCCACGCCGAAGGCGACCGCCTCGCCGACGAGGTGCGTCGAATAGACGATGTCCTCGACCTCGGTCGGGCTGACGCGGAAGCCCGACGTTTTGATCTGCTCGTCGCGCCGGCCGATATAGGTGAGGAACCCGTCCTCGTCGAACACGCCGAGGTCGCCCGACCACACCGCAAGCTCGGTCAGGGGCAGCGACGGGTCCGGCTTGGGCACCGGGCGGAAGCGCTCCGCCGTCGCCTCCTTGTTGCGCCAATAGCCCTTCGAGACGAAGGCGCCACGATGGACGATCTCGCCCGGCTCGCCCGGCCGGCACGCGGTGCCGTCCGGCCGCACCACCATGACCTCGGCGTTGGGAATCGGCCGGCCGACCGAGCCCGGACGCCGCTCGGTCTCCGGCGGCGGCAGCGCAGTCGAGCGGAACGCCTCGGTCAAGCCATACATCAAATGGAACCCGGTGCGCGGCAGCTTGCGGCGGAGCTTATCGAGGGTCGCGCGCGGCATGGCGCCGCCCGAGTTGGTGGCGTAGCGCAGCGTCTCCGACACGCCGGCCGGCCAATCGAGGTCGGCGAGCGGGATCCAGAGCGGCGGCACGGCGGCGAGCCCGGTGATCCGCTCGCGCACCACCGCCTGCGGCACGTCGCGCGGCAGGAGGTAGTTCATCAGCACGACGCTCGCGCCCACATGAAAAGCGCTCGTGAGCTGGACGATGCCGTAATCGAAGCTGAAGGGCAGCACGCAAAGCAGCCGGTCCTCGGCCACGTTGCCGATGTGGGTCGCGGCGCTGCGCGCCGAGGCGACGAGGTTGCCGTGCGACAGCACGACGCCCTTCGGCATGCCGGTCGAACCCGAGGTGAACAGGATCGCCGCCATGTCGGCGTCGATCACCCTATGGGCGGGCCGGGCGGAGGCGCGGCCGCCGTCGATGAAATCCGGCCACGAGATGCGCGCGACGCCGGGGGCGGGCGTGTCGGTGCGCGTCGGGTCCACGACCACGACGGTGCGGAGCTCGGGGCAATCAGCGAGCACCTCGGCGAGCGAGTCGAGCCGCGTCTCGGTGGTGACCAGCACGTGGACGTCGCAGCTTTTCAGGATGTAGGCCACCTGGCGGGCGCGCAGCAACGGGTTGATCGGCACGAACGCCGCGCCGGAAGCCGCGGCGCCGAACTGCGCCGCGGCCGTCTCGAGCCGCTTCTCGAGATAGATCGCGACCCGGTCGGCGCGAGCGACGCCGAGCGCGAGATAGCCGCGCGCCGCCGCACGCACCAGCTCGGCAGAAGCTGCGTAGCTCAGCGTATCCTGCCGGTAGGTCAGGGCAGGCGCGTCGGGGCGGCGGTTCGCGCCGAGATCGAGAAGTTCGTGGACCAACATGAAATGAAAGCCTCGACCTCCTGGCGCGCGGGACCACGATCGCCCAGCTTGGTTGAGGAGTGTTAAGGGAGGCTTGCGGCCATCCCCGGCGCGCGAGGCGAATTCCTTAACATATCCGGGACGTTGAGGCGAGTCCCGGCGGGTTGACCGGGGCTCCGGGGCGAGGCTACAAACCGGCTTCCTTCGCGCGTCTATTCCCGCGGCAAACGAGATCGGCGCAAGTGTCCGGATTGTGCGGCTGGCATGCCGGCGGCGTCACCGGCGGCAAGGCGGCTTCCCTCATCGGTCGGATGGCGGCGCGGCTGCCGCGCCTGCCCGGCGATACGACGCGCAGCCATGTCGGCGGCGCCTTCGCGGTCGCGGTGACGGGGCCGGCGAACGACATCGACCTCGCAAGCGACGGTGGGGTCACGGCGGCGATCGTCGGCCAGGCGCGCTGGCGGGGCGACTTTGCCGAAATCGCGGCCCGCTCGGGCAACGCCGCCGCGCTCGCCGCCGCCTTCGCTCGACTTGGGGACGGGCTGTTCGGTGCCCTCGGCGGTCCCGTCGCCCTGTTCGCCGTCGACGAAGAGGCGGGTCGCGCGATCGCCGCGATCGACCGGCATGGTATCCATCGCCTGTGCTACCGCGCGGGCGCGGAGGGGCCGCTCGTCTTCGGCACGACGGCGGCGAGCGTCCGCGCTTGGCCCGGCATGGGCTCCGACCTCTACCATCAGGCGCTCTACGACTACCTCTATTTCGGCGTCGCGCCGGCGCCGGAAACCGTGTTCCGCGACCAGCGGAAGCTGCTCGCGGGGCAGTTCCTCCGCCGCCAGGGCGGGCGCCTCGACACCGGGTTCTACTGGCGCCTGCCGTTCGCCCCGACGCGCGTCGCGAGCGAGGAATCGCTCGCGGCCGAGCTGCGCGAGGCGGTCAAGGTCGCGGTCATGCGCACCGCCGAAGGGCTCGATCCGGCGGCGTCGGGCGCCTTCCTGTCGGGCGGCCTCGACAGCTCGACCGTCGTCGGCATGCTCGCGCGCAACGGTGCGGCGCCGGTGAACGCGTTCAGCATCGGATTCCGCGAGGAACGCTTCAACGAGCTGCCGTTCGCGCGCATCGTCGCGCGGCATTTCGGCGTCGCCCACCACGAATACATCGCCGAGCCCGGCGACGTCGCCGACGCGGTGCCGATCCTCGCGCGTACCTACGACGAGCCGTTCCAGAACTCCTCCGCCGTCGCGGCCTATCTGTGCGCCCGCCACGCGCGGGCGCACGGGGTGCGCACGCTGCTCGCGGGCGACGGCGGCGACGAGCTGTTCGCCGGCAATTCGCGCTATGTCGAACAGAAACGCTACGACCTCTATTTCGCCCTGCCGCGATTCCTGCGCGCCGCGCTGATCGAGCCCGCGGTCTCGGCGCTCGCGTTCGCCGGGTCGCTGCCGGTCCTGCGCAACGCGCGGGGCTACGTCGAGAGTGCGCGGGTCGCCATGCCGGAGCGGCTGCAGCTCTACAACAGCTTCGCGCGCTATCGGCCCGACGAGGTGCTCGATCCCGCCATCGCGGCCTCGGTGGATGCCCACCATCCCGTCGAGGTGATGCGCGCGTCCTACGAATCGGCCGGAACCGAGTCGCGCCTGCAGCGCATGCTCGCCCTCGACCACCAGCTCACCCTCGCCGACGACGATCTGCGCAAGGTGGTGTGGGCGTGCGAGGCGGTAGGGGTCGACGTGCGCTTCCCGCTGCTCGAGGATTCGCTCGCCGAGTTCGCGGCCGGCGTGCCGCCCGAGCTGTGCCTCAAGGGGCTGCAGCTGCGCTACTTCTACAAGAGGGCATTCCGCGGTTTCCTGCCCGACGCGACGCTCGACAAGAAGAAGCACGGGTTCGGCCTGCCGTTCGAGGTGTGGCTCGGGACCGAGCCCCGGCTGCGCGACCTCGTGGGCGATTCGCTCGCCCGGCTCAAAGGGCGCCGCCTGTTCCGGGCCGAATTCCTCGACCGCGCGTTCGCTGCGACCGGGGCGCCGGGCTCGCGCGGGCTGCACAGCGAGGTGGCGTTCGGGCTCATGATGCTCGAGCAGTGGCTCGCCGCCCACCTCGATTCGCCGGCCGCGTGAGGCGTGCGGTATTTTTTGACAAAGTTAATGAATCGGCCGTAAGAATCCGGCGGGGAAACGGTTGCCGAGGAGGACCACGGTCGTGTGGCACGCATCGATTCTGCGCCGGGTGGTCGCGGGGCTCGTGCCTCTCGTCGTCGCCGGGTGCGCAGGCTACGAGGATCTGCCGTCCGCATCGTTGCTCGAGGCCGCGAAGGCCCAGCAGTCGATGTACCGGATCGGCCCGCTCGACAACCTCAACATCTTCGTGTGGCGCAACCCCGACTTGTCGATCAGCGTGCCGGTCCGGCCCGACGGGCGCATCTCGGTGCCCCTGATCGAAGACCTCGAGGTCACCGGCAAGACGCCGACCCAGGCCGCGCGCGACATCGAGAAACAGCTGGGCGTGTTCATCCAGGACCCGATCGTCACGGTCATCGTCACCGGGTTCGTCGGACCGTTCCAGGATCAGGTTCGCGTCATCGGCGAGGCGACGCGGCCCCAGGCGCTGCCGTACCGCGACGCCATGTCGCTGCTCGACGTGATGATTATCGTGGGCGGGGTCACCGACTTCGCCGCCGGCAACCGGGCGACCATCACGCGAGTCGTCAATGGCGAACAGCGGCAGTTCCGCGTGCGGATCGACGACCTGATCCGCGACGGCGACATCACGGCGAACGTGAAGATCCTTCCGGGCGACGTGCTGGTCATCCCGGAGGCGTGGTTCTAACGGCGCTGTGCGGGCCGTGGACGCGTCGGCGACGCCGGTTGCATCTGTATTAACCAAATGTGGCAAATCGCGTGATTCGGCGCGTCATTTGGCCGCTCGTCCTTGCGCTTGTGGGGCGCCTCGGCTACATTGCGCTCGGCTGGCGTGCAGGGGACATCGAGAGTGGGGAGTCTCTCACCCGCGTAGAATCGCATTCGCACGTTTCAGGTCGCTGTGAAAATTCTGGGTTGATCTCCGGGCGGCTAGAGATCGGCTGGTTGGTACCCTGAATCTAGGTAACCGCTTGTTAAAAGCGGCCGGGCTACGGTCTGCGGGCCGCCCGGCCGCCGATAGGTGCTTCAGAGGATGCGAAGGGTACCGATGACGATCGCCGCGGCGGCTGCGTCGAAGGTTGCTGCACGGAGTTGGGGTCCGATCGAGCGGCCAGGGCGCAGAACCGGCCGCGATGGACCGACGGAGCTCACGGCTCCTGCCGCCGCGATGGGCGCGGAGTGCGGCACATGAACGAGACCTACGAACAAATTCTGGCCTCGATCAAGTCGGTCTGGCACCGACGCTGGTACGTGGCCGCGATCGCCTGGCTCGTCTGCGGCGCCGGCTGGACGCTCGTCGCGAGCCTGCCGGACAAGTACGAATCCCAGGCCCGCATCTACATCGACATGGACACGATGCTGGGGCCCCTGATGCGCGGCCTCGCCGTCGAGATGAACGTGTTCCAACAGATCGACCTGATGCAGCGCACGCTGTTCAGCCGGCCCAACCTCGAAAAGATCGCCCTCCTCACCGACCTCGACCTGCAGGTGAGCACGCCCGAACAGAAGGACGCGTTGCTCGAAGGCCTCAAGAAGAAGCTCGCCATCGCCCAGCAGGGCCGCAACCTGTTCCAGATCACCTACGAGGATTTCGACCGCCAGCTCACCAAGCGGGTGGTCCAGGCGGTGCTGCAAATCTTCGTCGAGGGCAATCTCGGCGCGAGCCGCAAGGACATGGACACGACGCGCCGCTTCCTGCAGGACCAGATCGCCGACTACGAGAAGCAGCTCGTCGCCGCGGAGGAGCGGCTCGCCGAGTTCAAGCGCCAGAACATGGGGATGATGCCGGGCGAGCACAGCTATTACGATACGCTGGTGCGCGCGACCGACGACCACCAGCGCACCCAGGCCTTCGTCGACGAGGCGGTGAAGGTTCGCGACTCGCTGAAGCAGCAGCTTGCCGAGATTCCCGAATTCTTCACCTCGCCGAAGGAAGACGCCCGCACCATGGCCATGGTGGGCGGCGGCTTGGCCGGGCCCGAGTCCGATCTCAGCCTCCGCATCCTCGACATGGAGCGCACGATCGACGGTCTCCTGCTGCGCTACACCGAGAACCATCCCGACGTGGTCGTGCTGCGCAAGCGCGTCGCGGAGATGAAGGCCCAGCTCGAAAAGGAGACGCAGGAGCGCCTCGCCCACGTCTCGGAGAACCCCACCCCGAACGGCGCCGGCGACGCCAAGTTTCCGAACCCGCTCTACGAGCAGATCAAGCTCCAGCTCGTCAAGCAGGAGGCCGTGATCGCCGCGCTGCAACGGCGCACCGCCGCGAAAAAGCAGGATATGGACAAGCTCGCCGGGCTCGCCAAGACCGCGCCCCAGATCGAGGCCGAGCTCCAGCGGCTCAACCGCGACTATGACATCATCAAGCGCGGCTACCTGGAGCTGCGCCAGCGCCAGGAGTCGGCGAAGCTCGCCCGCGACCTCGAAACCAAGGCGCAGAAGATCCAGTTCCGCATCGTCGACCCGCCGCTCGTGCCGGCGAAGCCCAGCGGGCCGAACCGGCCCCTGTTCCTGTCGGTCGTGCTCGCGGCCGGCGTCGCATCGGGCTCGGTGTTCGCCTTCCTGCTCGGCCAGCTCAACAAGACCTTCCCCTCGGCGCAGAGCCTGCGCCATGCCTTCACCTATCCGGTCATCGGCGGCGTGACCGCGATCAGCTCGCCCGCCGACCGCTGGCGCCGCATGCGCGAGCTCGTGAGCTTCGGGCTCGTCTGCCTCGGGCTGTTCGCGGCCTATGGCGGCCTTGTCGCGGTCGAGTTGCTGACCAAGCTTTGAGGGAACCGCGTATCGTGGCTGATCAGGACAGGACGCCGGAGAGGCCGGCAAATCGCGACCGCCGATCCTCCGTCGAGCGTGCGGCCGAGCTTCTCGCGGTGTCCCAGGCCCAGCCCGCACCGCCGCCCCGCAGCCCCCTCGACGGCGCGCCCATGACCGACGCGCCGGACCTGCCGATGCCGGCCGCCGAGCCCTTCCGGGTGCCGCCGGCCGCGCGCGGCATCGCCGCCCGCCCGACGCGCAACCGCGCCACCATCGACATGGAGCGGCTCCGCGCCGCCGGCATGGTCACCTCATTCAGCGACCACACCCAGGTCGCCGAGGAATTCCGCATCGTCAAGCGTCCGCTCCTCCTCAAGGCCTTCGCGGCGCCGCCCGACAACATCGAGAACGGCAACCTGATCATGGTAACGAGCTCGAAGGCGGGCGAGGGCAAGACGTTCTGCGCCGTGAGCCTCGCCATGTCGATCGCGCTCGAGCGCGACCTCACCGTGCTCCTGGTCGACGCCGACGTGGCGAAGCCGGACATCCCCAACCTGCTCGGCATCGAGGCCCAGAAGGGCCTCGTCGACCTGATCGCCGACGACGACCTCGAGCTGTCCGACGTGCTGATTCGCACCGACCTCGAGAACTTGTCGATCCTGCCGGCCGGCCGCCAGCACCATCTGGCGACCGAGCTTCTCGCCAGCGAGAAGATGGACCGGTTCGTGCGCGACGTCGCGAGGCGTTACCCCGACCGGGTCATCATTTTCGATTCGTCTCCTGTGCTCCTGTCGAGTGTGCCGAGCGTCATCGCGCTGCACGTGGGCCAGGTGCTGTTCGTTGTCGAGGCAGACCGTACGGCCCAGCCCTCGGTCGAGGCGGCGCTCGGCATGATCGGCTCCTGCGCGAACATCAACCTCCTGTTGAACAAGACCCGACCTGTTGGAAACAGCGATAGATTCGGCGCGTATTACGGTTATTATCGCTGACGCGACGCGCTGCTTCGAGGGGGCGGGGCTGGTCAGAAGGGGAGTTTTGGCGAACGGGGGGTGGCTCGCGGCCGCGGCGGCGGCCGGTGTCGTTTCGTGCGCGTTGCCCGGCGCCGCGCTCGCCGGGCGATGGGATTTCACGCCGTCGGTAACCGTTAGCGAAACCTATACCGACAATGTCGGACTCGCGGGCGGTTCGGCGCGAACGCCGAGCAGCGCAGCGCCGGGCGGCGGGGAGTCGAAGTCCGACTTCATCACTGCCGTAACGCCCGCGATCTCCGTGCGGGGCTCGGGCACCCGGCTCGTGCTCAACGCGGATTACTCCCTGTCGAGGCGCATGTATCTGCACCAGACCGACCGCAACGAGTTCCGCCACGCCCTCACTGGCAAGGGGGTGGCCGAGCTGTGGGAGCGCGTCTTCTTTTTCGACGCGGACGCAACGATCTCCGATCAGCTCACGGAGAGCCGGGCGTTGAGGTCGGAATCGCCTGCCAACGTGACCGAAAACCGCACGCGCACGACGTCGGTGCAGGCGGGGCCGCGGTTCCTGCACCATTTCGGCACATTCGCCAACACCGAATCGAAGATCACCTACGGCAAGGTGTTCACCAATACCGGCGATCAGGCCTCCGCCGTGAACCTGAATTCGGTCGGGACCGCGTCGGATTCGACCACGCTCACCGAGTCCTTCGTCATGTCGAGCGGCCGCGATTTCACGCGGGTGCTGTGGGCATTCTCGACCGAAGATTCGAAGACGAGCTACGAGGGCACCCGGCCGAGCAGCCGGTCGCGCAATGCGCGGGCGGATCTGACGTTCGTTCTCAACCGCCACATCTCGCTGCTCGGCGGGATCGGCTGGGAACGCATCGAGGACGATACGCTCGACGAGCAACCGAGCGGCCTCATCTGGAACGCGGGCACCCGCCTCACTCCCGGGCGGCGAACCTCGTTCCAGATCAACTACAACGAGCGTTTCGACAGCAACTTCGTCTCGTTCGAGGGCACCTACATCATCACTTCGCGCACGCAACTCAGCGTCTCGTATTCGGAGAGCATCGAGACGCCGCAGCAGCGGCTGCAGCGCGACCTTTCCTTCATCGGCGTCGACGAGTTCGGCCAGATCATCGACACGCGGACCGGATTGCCGTTCGATCCGACCAGCTCGCCGTTCGGGCTCCAGGAGGGCACCTCGCGTGTCAAAAATTACCGGGCGAACCTGACGGGCAGCCGCGGGCGCAACGGATTCGGGCTCAGCATCTACCAGTCGGAGCGCGAGACCGATGCGACGGACGAGACCGAATCGACGATCGGCGGCAATTTGTCGTGGAGTCGCACGTTAACAACCCGGACATCGGGGTCGGTCGGATTGAACTACTATTCGATCGAGTATCAGCCGGAGGACCGCACCGACGACAATATCTCAGCCAACGTGGGGCTGACCTACCACCTGTCGCCGGATGCAGACCTGTCGTTCATCGTGTACTACACGCGCCGCGATTCGACCGATCAGGGCTTCGACTCGACGGAGAGATCGGCGACCGTCAGCCTCCGAAAAGTGTTCTGAGCGCGGCGCCATGTACGCAACCTTCTACAAGCTCAAGGGCCGCCCGTTCCAGCTAAGCCCCGATCCACGCTTCTACTTCGCCTCGTCGAGCCACAAGAAGGCGATGGCCTACCTCGCCTACGGCTTGAACGAGCGCGAGGGTTTCATCGTCGTCACGGGCGACGTCGGCGCCGGCAAGACCACGCTGGTCGGGCACCTGCTCGCCCAGATCGACCGCCAGAAGTTCATCTATGGCCATGTCGTCACCTCGCAGCTCGAGGCCGACGACGCGCTCCGCATGGTCGCGTCCGCCTTCGGACTCGCTTACAAGGGCAACGACAAGGCGACGCTCCTGCGCACGATCGAATCGTTCCTCCTCGATGCGCGCCGGATCGGCAAGCACGTGCTGCTCGTCGTCGACGAGGTGCAGAACATGCCGCCGTCGGCGCTCGAGGAGCTTCGGATGCTGTCGAACTTCCAGCTCGACGGGCGGCCGCTGTTCCAGTGCTTCCTGCTGGGTCAGCACCAGTTCCGCCGCATCATCGCGGGCGACGACATGGAGCAGCTGCGCCAGCGCGTCATCGCGTCGTGCCACCTCGAGGCTCTGAACGCCGCCGAGACGCGCGAGTACATCGAGCACCGCATGAACCTCGTCGGCTGGCGCAACGATCCGGCCTTCACCGACAAGGCGTTCGAGCGCATCCATGCCCATTCCGGCGGCGTTCCCCGGCGCATCAACAACCTGTGCAGCCGGCTTCTGTTGTTCGGCGCGCTCGAGGATCTGCACGAGTTCGACGAGAACGTCGTCGAACAGGTCGCGCAGGAGCTGGCGCGCGAGGGTACCCAGCATTCCTCCTACCAGGCGGAAGAGACGCTGGGCTTCTTCGGCGCCGGAGAAGGCGGGCTGGAGGAGACGGTCGCCGACCTGCAGCGGCGGGTCCAGGCGCTCAAGAGCGGCAGGTAGCCATGCCCCCGCGCGTCGTCAACGGGATGTCCGTCGACGTCGAGGACTATTTCCAGGTGAGCGCGTTCCAAGGCGCGGTCCGTCGCGACGACTGGGCGCAGATGCCCTCGCGCGTCGAGCGCAACACCGAGCGCGTGCTGCGGCTGTTCGCGGATGCGGGCGTCACGGCGACGTTCTTCACGCTCGGCTGGGTGGCGGAGCGCCATCCCGCGCTGGTGCGCCGGATCGCGGACGGCGGACACGAGGTCGCGAGCCACGGCTTCGCCCATGTGCGCGCCTCGGACCAGGATCCGGATGCGTTTCGGGCCGACGTGCGCCGCACCAAGTCCGTGCTCGAGGACACGGCCGGCGCGCCGGTCCGGGGCTACCGCGCGGCGAGCTTCTCGATCGGCGAGGCGAATCTGTGGGCCCACGAGGTCCTGGCCGAGGAGGGCTACGCGTACAGCTCCTCGATCTACCCGGTGCGCCACGACCATTACGGCATGCCCGCCGCGCCGCGTTTCGCCTTCCGCCCGCGCGGCGAACGCGGCGTGCTCGAGCTGCCGATCTCGACCGTCCGGGTGCTGAACCGCAACCTGCCGTGCGGCGGCGGCGGCTACTTCCGGCTCGCGCCCTATGCGGCGTTCCGCTGGGCGCTACGCCGCCTCAACGAAGACGACCGGCGGCCCGCGATTTTCTATTTCCACCCGTGGGAGGTCGACCCGGACCAGCCGCGCCCGGCCGGCCTGTCGGCCAAGACGCGGTTCCGGCACTACGTCAATCTGGGGCGCATGGAAGGCCGGCTTCGCGCCATGCTGTCCGATTTCGCCTGGGACCGGATGGACCGCGTGTTTCTCGGCGAGGATCGGGCCGCCGGTTCCGGTCCTTGAGCGCGTCCATTGCGGTCCGCACCCTCGACGCGGCGGACGCACCGCGCTGGGATGCGTTCGTCGCGGATTGTGCCGAGGCGACCTTCTTTCATCGCGCCGGCTGGCGCGAGGCGATCGAGCGGGGCCTCGGCCGGTCCTGCCATTTCCTGTACGCCGAACGGTCGGGCGAAATCCGGGGCGTGCTGCCCCTGGTCCACGTCAACAGCGCCCTGTTCGGCCACAGCCTGGTCTCAACCGGCTTCACCGTGGGCGGCGGCCCTGTCGCGCGCGACGACGATGTGCTCGCCGCTCTCGACCGCGCGGCGCTCGCGCTCGCCGAACGGCTCGACGTCGACCACGTCGAATATCGCGGCGGCCGCGGGCCGCACGCCGGATGGATCGCGAAGCCCGACCTCTACGTCGAGTTCCGCCGGCCGATCGATCCCGACCCCGCGCTCAACATGCGTGCGATCCCGCGCAAGCAGCGCGCGATGGTGCGCAAGGGCATCGCTGCCGGGCTCGTCTCCGAGATCGACTCATCGACCGACCGGCTCCACGCCGTCTATGGCGAAAGCGTGCGCAACCTTGGCACGCCGGTGTTCGCGCCCGCCTTCTTCCGCACGCTCAAGCGCGTGTTCGGCCCGGACTGCGACATCGTCACCGTGCTCGACGGCCGCCGGGCGGTCGCGAGCGTGATGAACTTCTATTTCCGCGACACGGTGATGCCCTATTTCGGCGGCGGGACGCGGGCGGCGCGGGCCCTGGCCGCCAACGATTTCATGTATTGGGAAGTGATGCGCCGGGCCGCCGAGCGCGGTTTCCGCGCGTTCGATTTCGGCCGCTCGAAGCGCGGCACGGGCGCGTTCGCCTTCAAGAAGAACTGGGGATTCGTGCCCGAGCCGCTGGTCTATCAGTTCTACCTGCGCCGCGGCACCGAGGTACCCCAAGTCAATCCGCTCAACCCGAAATACCGGCTGTTCATCGCCGCGTGGAAGCGCCTTCCCCTTGTGATCGCCAATCGGATCGGGCCGCTGATCGCGCGCGAGCTTGCCTGAGGGACCCGAAGGTGCAGGACCTCCTGTTCCTCGCCCACCGCGTGCCTTACCCGCCGGACAAGGGCGACAAGATCCGGTCGTGGAACCTGCTGCGCCGCCTCGCGCGCAACTACCGGGTGCATCTCGGCTGCTTCGCCGATGCGCCCGAGGACCTGCGCCACGACGAGGCGCTCCGGCCGCTGTGCGCCGCACTCCGCGTCGTCGCGCTCGATCCGCGCCGCGCGCGGCTGCGCAGCCTTGGCGGGCTCGCGACCGGCGAGGCGTTGACGCTCGGCTACTATCGCGACCGCGAGCTCGCGCGCTGGGTGCGCGATCTCCTCGCCCCCGGCCGCGTTGCGCGCATCTTCGCCTTCTCGTCCTCGATGGCGCCCTACGCGATGGGACCGTGGGCCGCGGGCGCGCGCCGCGTGTTCGACTTCGTCGACGTCGATTCCGACAAGTGGCGCCAGTACTCTCGGCGAAAGCCGTTTCCGGCATCGTGGATCTACGCGCGCGAGGCGCGGCGGCTGCTCGCCTTCGAGCGCCGCGCCGCCGCCCTGTCCGATGCGACCTTGTTCGTGTCGGATGCCGAGGCGGCGCTGTTCCGGAGCCTTGCGCCCGAATCCGCAGATCGTGTCCACGCCGTTCCGAACGGCGTCGATTTCGAGTTTTTTAACCCTGTCGGGCCATACGTTTCCCCGTTTCCGCCGGGCGCGGCGCCGCTCGTGTTCACCGGCGCCATGGATTACTGGGCCAACGTCGATGCGGTGTCGTGGTTCGCGCGCGAGATTCTGCCCCTCGTCCGGCGCCGGCGGACCGACGCGGCCTTCTGGATCGTCGGCGCCAACCCGGCCGCAGCGGTGCGCGACCTCGCGTCACTGCAAGCGGTTAGGGTGACTGGGCGCGTGTCCGACGTGAGACCCTACCTTGCGCACGCGGCGGCGGTGGTCGCCCCGCTCCGCCTTACCCGCGGCGTGCAGAACAAGGTGCTGGAGGCCATGGCGATGGCGCAGCGCGTGCTGGCGACCCCCGAGGCCGCCGAAGGCATCGATGCCGTCGCCGGACGGGACTTCGTGGTCGCCGGCGGCGCCGAGGCGTTCGCCGACGCGGTGTGCGGCGCGCTCGACGGCCAATGGGCCGGCATGGGCGAAGGCGCGCGCGCGGCCGTCGTGGCGCGCTACGGCTGGGAGTCCGCCCTCGCCGGGCTGGAGAATCTGTTGGAGGCGGATACCCCGTCGGTTAGTATGGCCCGATAAATCAAGACAAATCGGACATTTTGGTGAATCTCGAGACGAAGCCCGCGCCGCTCGATCCCGCGCAGTGCGTCCGCTCCGGCACCTCCGGCGCGACCGCGGCCGCGCCGCCAGGACCGGCGATCGCGGCCGTCGCGGCGGGTCCGTCGCTCGCCTGGCGCGCGGCCTGGATCGCGTTTGGCGTCGGGTTCGCCGCGGTGGTCGGCGCGTTCTGGGAGACGGCATCCGTCACGTTCAACACCTGGTTGGGCGACACCGCCTACAACCACGGTATCCTGATCCTGCCGATCTGCGGCTACCTCGTATGGCTGCACCGCGACGAGCTCGCCCGGATGGTGCCGCGGCCGAGTGCATGGGGCTTCGCGCTCGCCGCCGTGGCCGGGCTCGGCTGGTTGCTCGGCCACGCGGCCGGGACGGTCCAGGTGCAGCAGTTCGGGCTGCTTGGCGTCATCTGGGGCCTGTTCCTCGCGATCTTCGGCGTCGCGATCAGCAAGCGGCTTGCCTTCGTCCTGTTCTACATGGTGTTCGCCGTCCCCTTCGGACGCTTCCTTGTGCCCTACCTGCAGGACTTCACCGCCGTCTTCGCCGTGTGGTGGCTCGAGTTCGTCGGCATCCCGGTGTTCAGCGACGGCATCTTCATTTCGGTGCCGAACGGCAACTTCCATGTCGCGGAGACCTGCGCCGGAATCCGGTTCCTCACCGCCACCTTGGCGTTGGGCTTCCTGTTTTCCTACCTCACCTACCGCTCGAACCTGCGGCGCGCCGCCTTCATCGCGCTGTGCATCGTAGTGCCGATCGTCGGCAACGGCTTCCGCGCGTTCGGCATCGTGCTCGTTGGCCATTTGAGCAATATGGAGATCGCGGTCGGCGCCGATCACATCATCTATGGCTGGGTGTTCTTCGCGTTCATCACCGTGATCCTGCTCGCGATCGGACATACGTTCCGCGACCGCGAGATCGGCGCGCCCGCCGGTGCCGGCGAAGCGGTGACCTCCACCCCCGCAGTGCCGGCCTGGCCGCGCATTGCCGCGGCGGGTGCCACGGCGCTCGTGCTTGCCGCCGCGTGGCCCGCCTATTCGGCGCTCGTCGTCGACCGTGTGCCGACCAGGGCGGCGGCCGCGCTCAGCGCGCCTCCGGTCGGCAACGGCTGGAAGGTTGCAGCGCCGGACCGCGACACCTGGGCACCCAGCTTCCCGGCAGCGGACGCGACGCTCATGCAGCGCTACACCAAAGACGGCAACACGGTGCGCCTGTTCATCGCCTACTACGCCTATCAGCGCCACGACGCCGAGGTCATCAACTTCGCGAACGCGCTCCACGAAGTATCCGGGTGGCTGCGCGTCGCCGGCGGCGGAGGCGGCGGGGTGCTCGATGGGGCGCCGCTCACGGTCGATGCGACGCGCATCGCCGCGCGCGAGCGGGGGCGGCTGGTGTGGAGCTGGTACTGGGTCGGCGGCCGGTTCACCGCAAACCCCTACGTGGCGAAGCTGTTCGAGGCCAGGGCCAAGTTGCTCGGCGGAAGCCTGGCCGCGGCCCAGATCGCCATCGCCGCGGATTTCCGTGACCGCCCGGCCGAGGCGGCGGCGACGCTCGGCGACTTCATGGCCAGCCTGACCGGGATGCGCGCGCATCTCGAGCGGCTGGGCGGGTCCTGAGGTTCGGCGGGTCGGCGCCGGGACCGGAGTTCGCGCCTCATGTGCGGCATCGTCGGCATCTTCGATCCTTCGGGGACACGCGAGGTCGGGCGCGGCCTCCTCGCCCTGATGAACGACCTCCAGTCCCATCGCGGGCCCGACGACCACGGGCTCTATTTCGGCAAGGGCGTGGGACTCGGCCACCGGCGCCTGTCGATCATCGACTTGAAGAGCGGCCAGCAACCGCTGTTCAACGAGGACCGGTCGGTCGTCGTCGTCTATAACGGCGAGATCTACAATTTCCAGGAGCTGACCGCGACGCTGATCGCCGCCGGGCACGTGTTTCGTACCCATAGCGACACCGAGGTGATCGTGCACGCGTGGGAGGAGTGGGGCGAGGCCTGCGTCGAGCGGTTCCGCGGCATGTTCGCCTTCGCGCTGTGGGATGCCAAGGCCGAGACGCTGTTCCTCGCCCGCGACCGGCTGGGCATCAAGCCGCTCTACTACGCGCAGCTCGCCGACGGCACGATCGCGTTCGCGTCCGAGCTCAAGGCGATCCTCGCCCACCCCGCGTTCCGGCGCACCCTCGACCCGTCGGCGGTCGAGGAATACTTCGCCTACGGCTACGTGCCCGACCCCAAGTCGATCTACCGCGACGCCAAGAAGCTCGCGCCCGGCCACACCCTCGCGTTCCGGCGCGGCGTCGCGGCCGCGTCGCCTCGGCGGTACTGGGACGTCTCGTTCCGCGACCCGAAGCCGGTCGACGAGCGCGCCGCGGCGGAGGAGCTGATCGGGCGGCTGCGCGAAGCCGTGCGCGTACGGCTGATCGCCGAGGTGCCGCTCGGCGCGTTCCTGTCCGGCGGCGTCGATTCGAGCGGCGTCGTCGCCATGATGGCGGGCCTCATCGCCGATCCGGTCAACACCTGCACCATTTCGTTCGGCGAGCGCGGCTACGACGAATCCGCGTTCGCGGCCCAAGTCGCCGTCCAGTACGGCACGGACCATCACGTGCGCCGCGTCGATCCCGGCGATTTCGACCTCGTCGACCGGCTGGCGACGATGTACGACGAGCCGTTCGCGGATTCCTCCGCCATTCCCACCTACCGGGTGTGCGGGCTCGCCCGCGAGCGGGTCATCGTCGCGCTGTCGGGCGACGGCGGCGACGAGGTCTTCGCCGGGTACCGCCGCTATCGGTGGCACCACTACGAGGACATGGTGCGCCGCGCCGTTCCGGCGCCGGTGCGCGAGCCGTTGTTCGGGTTCCTGGGCCGCGCCTACCCCAAGCTCGACTGGGCGCCGCGCATCCTGCGCGCGCGCTCGACCTTCGAATCGATCGCGCGCGGGCCGATCGGCGGCTACTTCCACGGCGTCTCGGTGGTGACCGACGACATCAGGCGCCGCCTGTTCAGCGCCGGATTCGCGCGCGAGCTGCAGGGCTACCGCGCGATCGAGGTGCTCGAGCGCGTGATGCGCGAGGCGCCGACCGACCACCATGTGTCGCGCATCCAATACGCCGACATGAAGACCTACCTGCCCGGCGACATCCTCACCAAGGTGGACCGGGCCAGCATGGCGCATTCGCTCGAGGTGCGCGTGCCGCTTCTCGACCACCCGTTCGTCGAATGGGCGGCGCGCGTGCCGCCCGCGCTCAAGCTCAAGGGGCGAGAAGGCAAGTATCTGTACAAGAAGGCGCTCGAGCCCTATCTCCCCCGCGACGTGCTATATCGCAGCAAGATGGGGTTCGCCGTGCCGCTCGGCGCCTGGTTCCGCGGACCGCTGCGCGACACGGTCCGCACCGCGCTCGCCGGTCCGATCCTGGCCGAGACCGGAATGTTCGACATGGGCTACGTCGCCGGCCTGGTGCGCGACCACCAGTCGGGAGTGCGCGAACACTCCTCCGTTCTGTGGTCGCTCCTGATGTTCGAATCGTTCCTGCGCCAGGTGCATGCGCGCGGCGCCGAAGCGCCCGCGGCGGCGGTGCGCGCAGCCGGAACCGGTCACGGAGCATGAGACGCGCGCGTCGGATCGCCCGCCACGCGGGCGCGATCGGCGCCGCGATCCTCGTTGCGCTCGCGCTCGCCGTGCCCGTGTCCGCGGCGGACCTGACCGAAACGGTGCGCCGGATCAAGCCCGGCATCGTTGGCGTCGGCACCTTCCAGGAGGTGCGCCGGCCCCCCTCGCAGCTGCTCGGCACCGGATTTGCCGTGGGCGACGGCACGCTCGTGCTCACCAGCAACCACGTCGTGAACAACAAGGCGGACCAGGATCAGCACCGTCTGCTCGTCGTCTTCACCGGCAGCGGGCGCGATTCGCGGGTCGTGCCGGTGGTCGTGGCCACGAGCGACCCCCTGCACGACGTGGCGATTCTCCGCCTCACACAGGGCCGACTTCCGCCGCTCGAGCTCGGCGACGATTCGGGCGTCGCCGAGGGCCAGAGTATCGCCTTCACCGGATTCCCGATCGGCGCGGTGCTCGGCCTCTACCCCGTCACCCACCGCGGCATTATCGCCGCGCGAACCCCGATCGCGGTTCCCCAAGTGTCGCAGGGCAATCTCGATGCGCGGATGATACGCATGCTGCGCGAAAGGTTCGAGGTGTTCCAACTCGACGCGACGGCCTATCCCGGCAACAGCGGCAGCCCGCTCTACGATCAGGCGACCGGGCGGGTTCTCGGGATCGTCAGCTCGGTGTTCGTCAAGGATGCGAAGGAACGGGCGCTCAGCGATCCGAGCGGCATCACCTTCGCGGTGCCGATCCGCTACGCGCGCGAACTCCTGCGGCAGACGGTGCCCTGACCTACGGACTCGACGGTGCGGCCGGCGCCGTGGGCGGATCGAGCGCGACGGGCGCGGCGCCCTCGGTCTCGGCGATGTGGCGGATTTCCTCGATGGTGAGCAGGCGCGGCGCATCGGCGCGCGGCGCCCGCGCGGCCGCGACCGGAGCAACGGGCGCGTCGGCCTGCGCCGCCTCGCGCTGGCTGACGTAGAGCACCAGAACGCCGAGCACGGCGCACGCCAGAATTCCGGTGAGGCGTAGGGGCACCACGTGGCGCGGTGGACGGGCGGTCGCGACCATCCCGGTGTAGCCGCCGAACCAGTTCATCGCGGGCTGGAGAATGGATTTGAGCATCGGTTCGATTCGTACGCCGCAGTCGTCGTCCCGGCCCGCCGAATGCACCCGGGCGTATGCCGGTCGCCCTCAGCGTCCGACGCAAACTTTAAGGAGTTCCTAATCGCGGCGACAGGTAAGGCCGGGGCGGTGGATAACCTGCGCACGCCGTCCGGAACCGCTATAGCAGGGACAACCCTGCCAACGCGGCACCTGCGTACACCGCGCCCAAGGCCAACACGACGGCCGCGAACAGCATCCGTCGGACTTTGCGTCTCATCGATTGATCGCCTACCCCAGCGACGCATTTCGCCAATGCTTCGCACAGCCTCGCCAAGCTGCCACGATATGCCATGCAAGAACCGTGCCAGATTCCAAAATTATTGAGAAACAACGTCTTAGGATGGAACGACGCGCCTTTGTCTGGCGGACTGTAAAGTCCGCCGACACTCTCCCGAGGCGTGGCGCGGCCGACGACCCGGTCCTCGTTGCACGGGCGGAAAAATAATGGCGTAGTTCCAAAGGCTTGAGAAGGCGCCGTGCGATCCGGCGCCGCGGTCGGGTGCCACGCCCGAGTGTAAAGAATTCCGACGCTTTCCGGCCAAGCGCGCCGTCCGGCCGGCGCGCGGCGATCAATCTTTCGGGACCGCGATACTGCGCCGCCGCAGCCACCAAAACATCCAGAATGCGACGCCGATCCCGAGGAGCGCGATCACCGGCGGCCGGCTGAGTAGACGCAGCAAATGGCTGCCAAGCTCGCGCATGAACCCGCCGATCGTCAGGTTCTGTTCCGGATCGGCGACGACAGGTTGGAGCGGGGTCGTGACCTGTCCGCCAGTCTGGACCGCGACCACGGCGCCGCTCCGCAGATCGGCCACCGACAGGGTGTCGCCGTCGAGCGAACGCGTCAGCGTGAACTCGCCGCGTCCAAAGATGGAAAACCGGATCACGTTGGGGCCGTACTCAGTCGGTTGGAATATCTCGTGGATCGCCTCGATGATGTTCACCTCAAAGGTCGTGTTGATGGCGGCGACAAGGAGTCGTTGTTCAGCCGCGGCGCGGATGCCTGGCTCCGCGCCGTCCTGAGCGATCAGCCCCAAGGCCGTCTGCAACGGATCGTGGAGACCTGCCAGCTCGAACACCGGGCCGTGTGGGCGCTCGCCGTCAGCGGCACCAGATGCGACGCCATTCCGCACCTCGCGGCGGTCATCCGCGCGCAAGGTCACGGCAAGCCGGATGCCTTCGCCGGCCGTGCCCGTGCCGGCGCGATATGCAGCCGACGTCGCAGCGGTACCCAAGAACCCGCCGGCCGGGCCGTCCTCCACCGCGAGGTCGCCAATTTCGTAGCGCGCGTCGGCGAACGGGTCGTGCGCCAGTGCCTCGCTCAGTATCACTCGGTAGAGTTCGAGCTCGAAACTCGGGGGCGTTGCGCCGGGGTCGCCGGCATACGAAGTCGCGCCATCCTCGGACAACGCAGTCGCCGACGTCGGCAACGCCAACGCCAACGCTGCGGGGATGGCGCTGGCGACGCTAAGAATAAAGGCAAAGAAAAGACCTGCGGGCGCCAAATGGACCCGCCACCCAGGCGTTGGTCGGGCGGGCGTCACCACAGGAGGGAGGCCGGTCTCGGGATGCCGATCACAGCGATGCGCGCCCTTCGACGCTTGACACGTCAACCCAAACCATTATGCAATTTCACCTCGTCGAGCGTCAATCGTGGCCGGATTCAGGCGTTTGAATCGGCGCGCCGCCCATTCTTCGCTGGCTTGACCGTCGGGTTGCGCCATGCGGTAATGACGCGGCGCGGATCGCGGCAGGCGTATAGCTCAGCGGTAGAGCGCCGCCTTTACACGGCGGAGGTCGTAGGTTCGATCCCTACTGCGCCTACCATGTCCCGGGTTCCTGGACATAGCGTTAACCAAATTTCAGCGGTTCCGCGGCTCTCCGGTCGGCCGGCACGCCGTCATTCCCGACAACCGAGCCTTAACGACGCCATTCCTAGGATGCGGCCGCTCGGTCAGCTTTCCACCGGAATGCGGGCGCGGTGCGCCGTGCGTACTGTAAAATTCTCCGACAGGGGGAGGCATCATTATGTTAAATTTGCCGACAGGTGGCCTTCGGTCGCGGGTTGGCGCGCGCTCCGGGTGGCGGGCCCCAATACGGCACTGCACTCACGAGTGATCGAACGCGGAACGAACGAATGGTCCGCATCTTCAGGCATTACGTGCCCGGCTCCCTGCTGTTTCTCGGGCTGGTCGAACACCTCTACCTGATCATCGTCATCTACGCGGCGCTGTTCTTCCGTTGGGCGGACATCGACAACCTCGGCGCCTCGCTCGGCCACCATTTGGGCGAGGCCATCATATTCGCCGCCGTCTTCTCGCTGACGATGTTCGCCCTCGGCCTGTACAACAAGGCGCACTGCGCCGACCTCGTCACCGTCCTCAGCCGGCTGATCTTCAGCTTCCTGTTCGGTGCGCTCGCGCTCGCCATCCTGTTCTACACGTTCCCGTCGATCTCGATCTGGCGCTCGGCGCTCGTCATCGCCATCGTGCTCGGCCTGTTCGGGATCATGATCATCCGCTCGACCTTCCTCCAGGTGGCCGACGTCGAGGCGTTCAAGCGGCGCGTCCTGGTGCTCGGCGTGGGTGCCCGCGCGGCGCGCGTGGAGGCGCTCGAGCGCGCCGACCGCACCTCGAGCTTCGTCTGCGTCGGATTCGTGCCGCTGAGCGACGCCGAGCCGCGCATCGCCGAGTCGCGCAACATCTGGGGCAACATGTCCCTGCCCGAGCTCGCCGCGGAGCAGGGGGTCGAAGAGATCGTCGTCGCGCTCGAGGAGCGCCGTGGCGGCATGCCGGTCGATGCGCTGCTCGCCTGCAAGCTCGCCGGTATCGCGGTGACGGATTACTCGACATTCTACGAGCGCGAGACCGGCAAGGTGGACCTCGACACGCTGCACCCAAGCTGGCTGATCTTCTCCGACGGGTTCGTCGGCGGTTCGCTGCAGGCGCTGGTGAAGCGCGGCTTCGATGTGGCGACGAGCCTCATCCTCCTCATCCTCACCCTGCCGGTCACTGCGCTCGCCGCGCTCGCCGTGGTGCTCGAGAGCCCGGGAGGCGCGTTCTACCGTCAGGAGCGCGTCGGGTTGAACGGACGGCGCTTCATGCTGCTCAAGTTCCGCAGCATGCGCGAGGACGCGGAAAAGGACGGGATTCCGCAATGGGCGGCGGTGAACGACAGCCGCGTGACGCGCGTCGGCGCCCTCATCCGCAAGGTGCGGATCGACGAGTTGCCGCAAGTGTGGAACGTGCTCAACGGCGACATGAGCTTTATCGGGCCGCGCCCGGAGCGCCCCTTCTTCGTCGAGAAGCTGCGCCAGGCCATCCCGTACTATTTCGAGCGCCATCGGGTGAAGCCCGGGATCAGCGGCTGGGCCCAGCTCAACTACCCCTACGGCGCCTCGGTCGAGGACGCCAAGCAGAAATTCCAATACGACCTCTACTACATCAAGAACTACAGCCTGTTCCTCGACCTCGTGGTCCTCATCCAGACGGCCCGCGTGATCTTCTGGCCGCAGGGCGTGCGCTGAGCGCGCCCGCGATGCGATGAACGTCGGGCTCTTCAGCTACGCGACGGCGCTCGGGGGCTTCCTGTTCCTGTCGGCGCTCCTGCTCGCAAGCCTGAAACGGGGCCG
>DASWLB010000112.1:0-6041 GCA_036396315.1 Alphaproteobacteria bacterium | reverse complement strand
GTCGTGCATGGCGAGCATGGCGAAGCCGCGGTAGCGCGTCGGATGGCGCGCGACGTAACCCGCGAGCACGTCGTTGCCGCGGCTCGCGGACGTGGCGGCGGCTGCCGCGTCGCGCTCGGCATGCACGCCCGGCGCGAAATGCGAGAGGACGGCGACCTCGATTCCGGCCTGGTCCATCGCGGCGATGCGCAGCCCGTCCACCTCCGGCAGCCGCTGCATGGCGTAGCGAAAATAGCCGGGATCGGCATTGGCTTCGTTGGCGCGCGTCGGGTGCGGAAACCCTTCGATGTAGAAATGCTCTTCGAGCGCGATCTTTCTCATGGTCTCTCCAATGTTCGGAGTACGCGGCAAGCCGAGCGGGCATCATCGCACATCGCGTCGACGCCGGCCGCCGCGCTTGGCCCATGGTGAGCGCATCCGTATAATTACGGACCGAACGATCCAAAAGGGAGGAAGCCGATGGCCCGTATGCAGCCGCTGAAACCGTCCGATGCGCCGGAACTCGCCCAGCATTTCGCCGTGTTCGAAAAGCGCATGGGCTTTCTGCCGAACAGCCTGCTCACCATGGCGCGTAAGCCGGAATTGGTGAAGGCGTTCGCCGAGCTCGGTCGCGTCGTCTACACCCCGACCGAGGCGGTGCCGTTGCAGCTCAAGAACATGATCGCGAACGTCGCCTCGATGGCGGCGGGCTGCCAATACTGCGTCGCCCACACCGCGTCGAACGCGCTCCGTCCCGGCTCGACCATCGAAGCGCAGAAGCTGGAGAACTTGTGGCAGTACGAGACCAGCCCGTTGTTCTCGGACAAGGAGCGCGCCGCGCTTGCCTTCGCGCAATGCGCCGCGTCCGTGCCCAACGCGGTCGACGACTCGCATTTCGCGGCATTGCGCCGTCACTTCGACGACGACGCCATCGTCGAGATCGCCGCCGTCGTCGCCTATTTCGGTTTCCTCAACCGCTGGAACGACACGATGGCGACGGACCTCGAGCCGATCCCGACAAAGGTCGGCGAGGAGCACCTCGCCGAAGGCGGTTGGAAGCCCGGCAAGCACGCGCGCAAGAAGGCGGCCGCATAGAGCGGCCTACCAGCGCCGCACGCGCCCGACGTCGAGGTGGACGAAGCGGTCCTTCGGGTAGAAGCCGACGCCGCCGCGCTTCAGCTTGATCGCCGCGTCGCGCAGATCGACCAGCTGGCGTCCCGGCACGCGCACGTCGATCGCCATCCCATCCTTGTGCAGGCTGTTGAACGATACGGCGGAGGACTTGGCCGCGAGCGCGTCGTTGGTCGCGGGCGAGCGGTAGGCGGAGATGATCTCGAACGGGGCCTCGGTGCCGAGCATCCGTCGCACGTCGTACAGGAAATCGAGGAGCTGCGGATCGATGCGGCGCACGTCGCCCGTACGAAAGTCGCGCATCAACTTGTCGATGCGCCCGAGCGCCGCGGGCAGGTAGCGATCGCCCTGCCGGTAGGAGAGCGTCAGACGCTCGTCGGTATGCAGATGGCGGAAACTCAGCACCCGCCCGGGTCCGATCGCGGCCTGTGCGGAAGCGGGTAGCGAGGCCGCCCCGGCGGCGATCGCGAGGCCCGCGCGGAGCACGCTCCGCCTGGTCAGGAATCCCGTGTCGTCGTCCTCGCCTCTCATCTCGCGGCCCAAAGTATCACGGACACGGCGCTAGGCATGCGCCGACGGTCTGACTATTCTTGTTCCAGCGACAGTCAAAGTCCACGAGGATCGACATGCCCGAAGGAACCACCCGCCTCGCGAGCCGCGCGGCGGCGCGGCGGCGCGGCAGCGGCGCGGCCAACCGCATCGCCAAGTCGCGCCTGCCGAGCCGGCACGTGACCGAGGGGCCGGAGCGCGCGCCGCACCGCTCGTACTTGTACGCGATGGGGCTGACGGAGGAGGAGATTCATCAGCCGCTGGTCGGCGTCGCCACCTGCTGGAACGAGGCGGCGCCGTGCAACATCACCCTGTCGCGCCAGGCCCAGGCGGCAAAGAAGGGCGTGCGCGCCGCGAACGGTACGCCGCGCGAATTCACCACGATCACCGTGACCGACGGCATCGCGATGGGCCACGCCGGGATGAAATCCTCGCTGGTGAGCCGCGAGATCATCGCGGATTCGGTCGAGCTCACCATGCGCGGGCATTGCTACGACGCGCTGGTCGGACTCGCCGGGTGCGACAAGTCGCTGCCCGGCATGATGATGGCGATGGTGCGGCTCAACGTGCCGTCGGTGTTCCTGTACGGCGGCACCATCCTGCCGGGCCGCTTCCAGGGCCGCGACGTGACGGTGGTGGACGTGTTCGAAGGCGTCGGGCGCTACGCCGCCGGCAAGATGAGCGCGGCCGAGCTGCACCAGCTCGAAAGCGTCGCCTGTCCCTGCGGCGGATCGTGCGGCGGCCAATACACGGCGAACACCATGGCCTGCGTGTCCGAGGCGATCGGGCTTGCCTTGCCGAACTCGGCGGGAACGCCCGCATCGTACGAATCGCGCGACGCCTTCGCCGAGGAATCCGGCGCCGCCGTGATGAACCTGCTCCGCCTCAACCTCCGTCCGCGCGACATCGTGACGCGCGAGGCGCTCGAGAACGCGGCGATGGTGGTGTCGGCGACCGGCGGATCGACCAACGGGGCGCTGCATCTGCCGGCGATCGCCAACGAGGCCGGGATCAAGCTCGACCTGTTCGACGTCGCGCGCATCTTCAAGAAGACGCCCTACATCGCCGACCTGATGCCGGGCGGGCGCTACACCGCGGCCGACATGTATCGCGCGGGCGGCGTGCCGGTCGTCATCAAGGAGCTGATCGACGCCGGGCTGATGCACGGCGAGTGCCTCACCGTCACCGGCAAGACCATCGCCGAGAACCACCGCAAGATGCGCTTCCCCAAGGACCAGGACGTGTTCCACCGCGTGGCGAAGCCGCTGTCGCCCACGGGCGGCGTTATCGGGCTCCGCGGCAACCTCGCGCCCGAGGGCGCGATCGTGAAGGTCGCCGGTATGAAGGGACTCACCTTCCGCGGGCCGGCGCGCTGCTTCGACTGCGAGGAGGACGCGTTCGCGGCGGTGGTGAAGAAGCGCATCAAGACGGGCGAAGTGATCGTCATCCGCTACGAGGGGCCGAAGGGCGGGCCGGGGATGCGCGAAATGCTGTCCACCACCGCCGCGCTCTACGGCGAGGGGATGGGCGAAAAGGTGGCGTTGATCACCGACGGGCGCTTCTCGGGCGGCACGCGCGGCTTCTGCGTCGGCCATGTCGGGCCCGAGGCGGCGGTGGGCGGGCCGATCGGGCTGCTCAAGGATGGCGACATGATCGTGCTGGACGCGAAGAAGGGGCGGCTCGACGTCGAGCTGACGGCGCGCGAGCTCAAGTCGCGCCGTGCGAAGTGGAAGCCGCGCCGGCACGACTACCAGTCGGGCGCGCTGTGGCGCTACGCCCAGACCGTCGGCCCGGCCAGGGACGGCGCCGTATGCCACCCCGGCGCGCGCGCCGAGACCCACGTGTACGCGGACATCTGAGGGAGGCGGCGATGACCAAGGTGCCCGAACTCGAGCTCGGCCATGTCGGAATTTTCGTCGAGGACCTCGACCGCATGATCGCGTTCTACGAGCGCGTCATGGGCTACCACGTGAACGACCGCGGCTCGCCGCCCGCCGGCGGGCCGGAGATGGCCTTCATGAGTCGCAATCCGGACGAGCACCACCAGCTGGTCTTCGTTCCCGGCCGGCCGAAGGGCGTGCCGTCGCAGATCGTGCAGATGTCGCACAAGCTGAGGAACCTCGCCGATCTGCGCGCGATGCATGCGATCGTCGCCGCCGAACGCGAGGCCTCCGACATCCAGCTGCGCGCCCACGGCATCGCCTGGTCGATGTACTTCAAGGACCCCGAAGACAACGTGGTCGAATGTTTCGTGCCGTCGCCCTGGTACGTGCACGCCCCGTCGGCGATCCCGTTCGACTTCGCGATGTCCGACCAGGAGATCTTCGAGCACACCCGCGCGGCGCTCGCGCAGCGGGCCGACTTCAAGAGCTTCGAGCAGTGGAAGAAGGACACCGCCGCACGGCTCGGCGCGGCGTAGGGAGGACGCGATGGCAATCTATGCCGGCGGCTGCCGCTGCAGCGCGGTGCGCTACGAGATTTCGGCCGAACCGTTGATGATGCTGCAGTGCCAGTGCCGCGAATGCCAGCAGGCGACCGGCGGCGGTCACGGATCGTGGCTCGCCTTTCCCCTGGCGGCGGCGAAAATCTTGGGCAAGCCGGCGCGGTTCAACCGGCCCACCGACAGCGGCGCCGCCTTCGTGCAGGAGTTCTGCCAGCATTGCGGCTCGCCCCTGTTCGGCCGCTCGGCGACCGCGCGGGATCACCTCTACGTGATGGCCGGCTCGCTCGACGATCCGTCGGTGTTCAAGCCGCAAATGGTGATGTACACCGGGCGGGGTCATCGCTGGGACAAGATCGACCCCGCGCTGAAATCGTTCCCCGAGATGCCGCGACACACATGATCCTCCGCCTGTTCCTTTGCGTCTTCGCCTGCCTCCACGCAGGCGCCGCGCTCGCGACCTGCGTCACGGTCGCCCGCTCGCCGCTCACGCAATACGCCGCGCTCGGGCCGCTCGCCACGGTGGAGCAGGGCAAGCTCCGCATCACCTTCGTCGGGCATGCCTCGTTCGAGATCGAGTCGCCCGAGGGCGTGCGCGCCGTGACCGACTACAACGGCTTCGTGCGGCCGGCCCGGATGCCGCACATCGTCACCATGAACAATTCCCACCGGACCCATTTCACCGAGCTCGTCGAGCCCGAGATCCGTCACGTGCTGCGCGGCTGGAGCGATGACGGCATCGCCCGCCACAACGTGGTCGAGAAGGACATGCGGGTGCGCAACGTGCCGACCAATTTGCGCGAGTGGGGCGACCGGCTGGCGCACGGCAACTCGATCTTCGTGTTCGAGGCGGTCGGGCTGTGCGTCGCCCATATCAGCCACGTCCACCACGCCCTGTCGGAAGACCAGATTCGCGAGCTGGGCCCGATCGATGTCTCGCTCGTCGCGGTGGACGGCACGGTCACCATGAGCCACGAGGAGCTGTTCGAGGCGCTCGACAAGCTGAAGCCGCGCCTCATCATCCCGATGCACATGGTGTCGGGCAGCGCCGTCGCGCACTTCGTCGCGCTCGCCCAGGTGCATTACCCGGTCAAGCGCCACAATAGCGACACCATCGTCGTCAGCACGGCGACCCTGCCGCAGAAGCCCGAAGTCCTGTTCCTTCAGGGCTATTGAGTCGCCCGCTTGCGGGCGACGATGTTGAACAGGTGCCAGCGCTTCATCTTGCCCTTGCCGGTTTCGGAGACGCGCTGGATCTCCTCCAACAGCTCGACATCGAACGGCGCAAGCATTGCGTCGAGTTGCTCACGCGTCACGATGGTGAGGCCGGGATTCGCCCATTCGTCCTCCGGCCCGTAGAGCTGGCCGGCAAAGCGTCCGCCGGGGCGGAGCGAGTCCGCGATCCGCGCCCATAACCCCGGAAACCTGTCGGGTGGGCAGAGCGGCAGCGCGAAGCTCGCATTGACGATGTCGCACGTGGACCAAGCCGCATCCTCCATGCGCGCACACACGGTCTCGAGCAGTTCCCGATTGGGCAGGTCGGTGCGCGCGGTCAACGCGGCGATCGCGTCGGGCTCGGGATCGATGGCGCTAACCCGGAAGTCGCGCCGCAGCAGCTCGACCGTGTCGCGCCCCGCGCCGCAGCCGAGATCGACGGCGATGCCGCCGCGCGCGTGGATGTGCTCGGCCTGCCAGCGGTCGAGGGCGAACAGGAGCGTCGGCCGCGGCGGCCGCCCTTCGACGGACTCGTAGTAATGCTCGAAGCGGCCGACCGTGCTCACCCCTCGCCGATCTCGCACCAGACGGGGGTATGGTCGGAGGCCTTGTCCTTGCCACGCGGCTTGCGGTCGATGCCGGATGCGGTGAGCCGGTCGGCGGCCTGGGGCGACAGGAGCAGGTGGTCGATGCGCAGCCCGTGGTCCTTCTGCCACGCGCCGCCCTG
>DASWLB010000111.1:0-5706 GCA_036396315.1 Alphaproteobacteria bacterium | reverse complement strand
AACGAAATATCCACAAAGACTGCCGATCGGTTAACGGTGCCGTAAGACCCGTGGCGTAAGACCGACGGAGAGCGCGTCCGGGGGGGGCGCGCCGTACCGGGGTTACGGTCTTGGGGCTAGCACGGTAACGCGGACCAGCCTGGCTGGCCGCATTCTTGCGATCATGGCGCTCTACGCCTGCTCGCCTCCTGCTTGGGGCGAGGAGATCGCGCGCGCATTTGCGGCATCCGATGCGCACGATGTGCGCTCACTCGTGCTGACGCGCGCAACCTACGCATTCGACGACGGGTCCGGCGAAGAACCGGCCGCCACCGTCGATGCTGTTCCGTTGCCCCAACCGCGCGGCCGGTCGTTACCGGACAAGCTGATCCACGAACCTGACCGTAACGGCCGGCTGGATGCCGAAGTGCTCGATACGAGCATCCTGTCGCTCAAGGTGATGGGGCGCGTCGTCGATTCCGCCGGCGCCGAGGTTTCGTCCGACGCCGACGCGCCGGATACTCGAACCTATCGCGGATCGATCGCCGTTTCGGCGCTTGAGGACCGGCTGCGCTTGACGAGCGGCTATGCGCCGCCCGATCGCGCCGATGCCGCTCGGTCCGAACGCGTCGATGCGATCATGGGCACCGGGGCGGTCCCGGGGGCCCCTGTCACCGCCCGGCATCGCGTCGACATGCGCCTCACGAACGAAGATGGGGACGGACCCCAGATCTCGGCGTTCGGGCAGTACGGCCATTTTGGGCCGGTCGAGAGGCCTGCCGAGGCGTTCGGCAGCGGCGAACGGTCGCGCACCGAGTTCGGCATGACGTCGGCGTTCGGGCCATTCACCTTGGGACTGACGCGCACGGCCTTCGCGACCGAGGCGGAGACGATCGAAAGCGAGCTGACGACGGTGCAGCGCACCGACGAGCTGCGCGCCGAGGTGTCGCTCGCGCCGCTCCGGGACGCCGTCGCCGGCGCACTGGTCGCGCGCGGCCTGGCCCCGGCGCGCATCGCCTGGTCGCGGCGCGGCACGCGCATCGACCCGCTCGACGTGGAACGCGACACCGACTGGTCCGCGGACGGCATGATCGAACGGCAAGCGATGACGACCCATACGATCGCGCCGTCGTGGGACTGGCCGATGGGACGGACGACGATCGCCCTCACGCGAACGCTTTGGGATTCGAGCGTTCGGGGCACACCGACGGCCGCCACGGACACTCATGCCGTCGACCTGACGCAGTCGATTCAGGGAGACGGCTGGATCGGATCGCTGCAACTCGGATACGGCGACGTCGACCGACGGGACGCGTTCGCCGCTTCCGTCGAGTCGCGCTATCGCGGCGGCGCGGAGCTGCGCCTGACGCCGCCCGGCCTGCCCGATCTCGCCACGAACCTCCGCTTCGCGTCGAGCCGGACCTCGCCGCTCGAAACCGGAGGATCGAGCGCCAACGGCAGTTGGCGCTTCGGATCGGGTCTCGATTTCGCCAAGTTCCTGCCGCGTGCCGCCGGACACGAGCCCACCCTCAAGCTCGCAGGTCAGGTGCGCGGAACCGATTGGCGCGGTGCGACCGGTTCGGGCGCGACGCTCGATTGGGCGGTGACGCTGGTCGGCGGCTTGAAGTTCTAGGCGGCTCGCGCCGGTTCGGGCAGTAGGTGCCCGACATTGCCCTCGAGGATGGCGCTGCCGTCGCGGCCGAGCTTCCGGATCGCTGCGACGAAGGCGCGCACCGCCTCGGGATCGCGGATCTCCTGCGGGTAGTCCGAGCCGAACACGATGCGACCGACCGGAAGCTCGACCAGCGAGCTTTTCACCGAGCTGATCGCGCCGCAGAACCCCGCCGTGTCGAACACCAGCCGCTGGTTGATGTAATGGTCGAAGTCCTTCTCGGGCAGGCGGCCGTGCTTCGGGTTGCCCGCGGTGCCCCAGAAATTCTTGTCCTGATAGCTCCGGATGCGGCCGAGCACGGACGCGACGCCGCCCGACAGGTGCGCCATCTGCACCTTGAGGCCCGGGAAGCGGTCGAGCACGCCGCCATTGATCAGCTTGATCGTGGCGACGACGAGCGAGAACTCGCGCCCGACCGAGCGCGCCAGGTCGTCGGTGTCGAAGAACTGCCCGTTCATCAGCGCGAGCGCCGGGTGGACGAACACGAACAGGCCGAGCTTCTGGCACTCTTCCCAGAACGGGTTGAGCTCGGGCGAATCGAGGTGCAGCCCGTGGACCTCGGACTGGATGACGATACCCGGGAAGCCGAGCTCGTGCTTGCAGCGCGCGAGCTCGCGGAACGCGTCCTTGCCGCCCAGCGGATCGGCGTGCGCGGTGCCGATGAAGCGCCCCGGATAGTCGCGCTCGGCCTGCTTGGCCTTGTCGTTGATGAATTTCGACGGCTCGAGGTCGACGCACATGCCGGCGGCGCAGCTCAGCATCGCCACGTCGATGCCGGCGCGGTCCATCATCTTGATGTGCGCATCGAGGTCGAACAGCAGCTCGTGGTTGGTGTAGGACGGCGCGCCCCACTTGTCGTATTTGAGGATCAGCTTGCCGCCGCTCACGTCGTCCTTGACGAGCTCGCGCGGCGTGAAATGGTGCTGGAAATCGACGATCATGGCGCGCTTCTCCCGATGGATCGCGATCGACACGCGACCTGTTGACCCCATTATCGCCATCCGCGGCCGTGGCGGAAACCCTTTCCCGCGCGGGTGCAGGGCTATGGGGCCGTGTTGACCGGCCCAGGGCCGCGGATCAATGTTCCGGCATGGCCATGCTGTGCCGCGACTGTCTTTGGCGCGACGCCGCCGGCGACGGCGGGCGCTGTCCAGCCTGCGGGTCGGAACGCACCGTTTCGCATGCCGAACTCGACCGGCTGGTGATCGCCCATCTCGATTGCGACGCGTTCTACGCGAGCGTCGAGAAACGCGACGATCCGTCGCTCGCCGACAAGCCGGTGATCGTCGGCGGCGGACGCCGAGGGGTCGCGCTCACCTGCTGCTACGTCGCCCGGCGCTACGGCGTCCACTCCGCCATGCCGATGTACCAGGCGCTCAGGCTTTGTCCCGAGGCCGTGATCGTGCCGCCCGACATGGCGAAGTACGAATCGGTCGCCCGCGACGTCCGCACCCTGATGCGCGACACGACGCCCTTGGTCGAGCCGGTCTCGGTGGACGAGGCCTATCTCGATCTGTCGGGCACCGAACGGCTGCATCGCGCCCCGCCGTCCCACACGCTTGCCGCACTCGCGCTCCGCATCGAGCGCGAGATCGGCATCACCGTGTCGATCGGGCTTTCGGTCAACAAGTACCTCGCCAAGGTCGCCTCGGACATGGGCAAGCCGCGCGGGTTCGCCGTGATCGGCGGCGCCGAGGCCGTGCGCCGCCTCGCCGACATGCCGGTGCGCGTGCTGTCGGGCGTGGGACCCGTGCTCGCCCGGCGCCTTGCCGACGACGGCATCACCCGCGTCGCCGAGATCCAGGCGATGAGCGAGGACGAGCTGGTGGCGCGGTTCGGCGAGATCGGGCGCCGCCTTGCGCGCTGTGCGCGCGGCGAGGACGCGCGCGTCGTCGAGCCCCACGCCGGGCGCAAGAGCCTGTCGGCCGAGACCACCTTCGCCGAGGATCTGCGTGACCGCGAGGCCCTGGCGCGCGTCCTGTGGCGGCTGTCGGAGACCGTATCCGCCCGCCTCAAGGACGAAGGCATCGCCGGGCGCTGCGTCACTTTGAAGCTCAAGACGGCGCAGTTCCGCATCCGCACCCGCGCCGTCACCCTCGCCCACCCGACGCAGCTCGCCGACACGATCTTCCGCGCCGCGATGACGCCGCTCGCGCGCGAGGCCGACGGCACGCGCTTCCGCCTGCTCGGCGTCGGGCTCTCGGCCTTCGCCGATGCGCGCGACGCCGATCCCGCGGATCTGGGCGAGCCCGACGCCTGGCGCCGCGCCGCGGTCGAGCGCGCGATGGACCGTCTCCGCGACCGCTTCGGCGACGAAGCGATCGTCAAGGGACGCCGGTTCGACCGCGGCGGGCGGCCGCACGGCGGGCGGCATGGCTGAACCGGTTGGCGGGCGCCGCACCGCGGCCGCGCTCGCGGCCGGGTGGGACCGGCTCGTCCCCGCGGCGATCTTCGCAGCGCTCGCGCTGCTCGCGGGCGGCCTCTATCTCCCGGTCATGACCGTCGACCGGTTCTTCGTGTTCTCGTCGGGCTTCTCCATCCTCGACAGCATCGAGGCGCTCTACGAGGCGGAGGAGTGGCTGCTGTTCGCCGCGATCCTCCTGTTCTCCGTCGTGTTTCCGGCCTTGAAGCTCGGCTGCTGCGCCGTGCTGTGGTGGGCCGCCGCGGTCGGCGGACCCGGCCACCGGCGCCTCGCGAGGCTGCTCGACGACCTCGGCCGCTGGTCGATGCTCGACGTGTTCCTGGTCGCGATCCTCTTGGTGACCATCCGCACCGCCGGCGTCGGCGGCGCGCGCACCGAGATCGGGCTTTATCTGTTCACCGCCGCCGTCATCGTCTCGATGCTGACGGTGCAGTGGATCCGCTCGGCCGGGCGCCGGCTCGGCGGTGCTGCGGAATGGCGGTCGTAGGGGCTAGGCGGGCCGGGCGGCGCTGGAATCGATCTGGCGCAGCTTGCCCAAGAGGTATTCGATGTTCTCGTTTCCGATGGCCTCTTCGTCGCCCGGCTGGGCGAAGCGCGTGAGCATACGCTCCATCACCCGGCGCTGGAACCGTTCGCGGTCGTTCTCGCGGCCGTCGTACTGGGTTTCGCGCCACACCTCGACGCCGGCCCGGATCACCGGAAAGAGCCCTTCGCCGATGCCGGCCTTGCGGGTGAGGGCCCGGAGCCCCTTGCCGCCCTCGTCGTGGATCAGGGTGCAGGCGTTGCCGACCGGGATCTCGGCGAGCCTGGCAAGCGCCGCCTCGACGAACCCCATGTCGCCCATGCACAGCGCGCGCAGGATGATCGACGGGGTGAGCCGTTTGTTCGCCTTGAGCTCGGCCACGAGGTCGAAGACGTCCGATTCCTCGGACTCGGGTCCGAGCAGCCCGAGCGTCGCGCGCTCGCGGCTTTGCAGGATGATGTCGGAGACGAGCGCGCCGGACAGCTCGTGATGGGTCATGAGGTGTTCGCGCAGCTTGTCGGAAACGAGCCCGACCAGGCGCTCGGCGACGCGTATCGGCAGCTTGGCGCGTAGCGCCATCGGACGGTTCACCGCTTCGCGCTCGCCGAACCGGTCGAGCGCCTTCTGCATCGCCGCCTCGGAGACCGTCGCGCCCTTGTTCGACATCACCGTGGCGATGACCGCCTGGTTTTCGGTGTCGACCAGCGCGTCGGCGACGCGCGCGGAAACCGTGTCGCGCGAGGCGACGGCCCTCTGCTTCGCCTCGCCGTGACGGCGGACGATCTCGATCAGGTCGTCGTCGGTCAGCACCGTCGAATGCAGGATCACCGGGAGCGCGACCGAATCCACGTCGTTGGCGAGCGAGCGCGCCACGTCGCGGGCGATGTCGGGGCAGTCCTTGAGGTGCTGGGACAACGCCTCGCGCACGCGGACCTCGACGTCGCGCACCATGACCCGGAAGATCTCCTCCGCGATCTGGCGTTCCCGCGGCGATAGCGTCGCGCCCGAGTACTGCACCGCGATCTTCTCGGCCGTGACCGCGCGGTGCGCGGGCGAGGGATCGCGCAGCAGGCGTTCGACGTCTTCTTCGGTGAGCATGGCGGCCATGTC
>DASWLB010000110.1:0-7548 GCA_036396315.1 Alphaproteobacteria bacterium | reverse complement strand
GAACAACGGCAAGTCGGTGCTCCTCACGGTCACCGATCGCGGGCCGTTCGTTCCGGGGCGCGTGGTCGATGTCTCCTACGGCGCGGCGAAGGAACTCAACTTCGTGGGCGCGGGGCTCGCCCCTGTGCGCGTGACGGCGGTCGAAACCTGCTGAGAGCGGCGCGATCATCTTCCCGGCCGCGCCCGCGCGCGGCCGGCGGGGTAAGGCGCGGCGAAGCGGGTGGGCTACTCGAGGTTGTAGCCGAGCGTCGCCGGCAGCCAGAGCGCGAGGCCCGGGAACAGGATGATGATCGCGATGCGCGTGAGGTCGGCATAGAGGAACGGCAGGATGCCGCGGAAGATGGTGGCGAGCGCGATGTCGCGCGCCACCCCGTAGATCACGAACACGTTCATCCCGATCGGCGGGGTGATCATGCCCACCTCGATCACCATCACCATCACGACGCCCCACCACACCGGGTTGTAGCCGAGGCTGAGGACGAGCGGGAACACGAACGGCATGGTGATCACCATCGCCGCCACCGTGTCGAAGATCGAGCCGAGGATCAGATAGACGACCATCAGAACGGCGATCACGACGAGCGGCGCGAGATGCATCTCGCGGATCGCGGCGACCAGCGCGTCCGGCATCTTGGTCGCCGTGATGAAGTAGGTGAAGATCGAGGCGCCCGCGATGATGAGGTAGATCATCGCCGAGTTCGTCGCGGTCTCGTGCATCACCTGCCAGAAGGTGGCGCGCGTGAGCCGGCCGCGCGCGGCCGCGAACAGGAAGGCGAGCCCGGCGCCGAGCGAGGCGGCCTCCGTCACCGTGAACACCCCGCCGTAGATGCCGCCGATCACGGCGAGGAGGAGGAGCAGCACGCCCCAGCTGTCGCGCGCGACGACGAGCCGCTCGCGCCACGCCATGCGCTCGCCGGCGGGCCCCGAGCCGTCGTTCACGCGCACGTAGATCGCGATCGCCACGAAGTGGCAGGCGACGGCGATCAGCCCGGGCACCAGCGCCGCGACGAACAGGGTGATGACGAACTGCTCGGCGAGGAAGGCGTAGATCACCATCACCACCGACGGCGGGATCAGCATGCCGAGCGTGCCGCCGGCCGCGATCGCGCCCGAGGCGAGCGTCGGCGCGTAGCCGCGCGCGAGCATCTCGGGGAGCGCCACGCGCCCCATCGTCGCCGCGGTGGCGAGCGAGGAGCCGCACACGGCGCCGAAGGTCGCGCAGCCGCCGATGGTGGCGAGCGCGAGCCCGCCGCGGCGGTGCCCGACGAAGGCGTAGGCGAGCCGGTAGATGTCGGACGACAGCCCGCTCACCCCGGCGAAGCTGCCCATCAGCAGGAACAGCGGGATGACGGCGAGCTCGAGGCTGGCGAACACGCCGACGGGCTCGGTGGCGAACAACGTCGCCGCCGGCCCGAACCCGCCGAGGAAGCCGAACCCGACGAAGCCCGCCACCGCCATCGCCACCCCGATCGGCACGTGCAGCAGGATGAGGACGAACATGCCCGCGATGCCGAGCGCGGCGAGCAGGATCGGGTCCATCACCCGCCCCCGCCGGCGGGCCTGGCTGCGCCCCGCGCCGCCCGGGCGATCTCGCCGAGCGCGACGAGGAGCTGGACCGGGACGCAGACCAGCATGAACGCGGTCACGGCGGCCCACCACGGCGTCACGGTCCAGCCCAGGATCCAGGTGGTCTCGCCCGCCTCCTCCACCTGCTCGGTGTAGAGCACGAACTGCCAGCCCGCGACGAAGAAGAACCACGAGGTCACGAGCGCGGCGAAGGATTCGAGCCAGGCGCGCGCGCGCGCGCCGAGCACGCTGCCGAGGAAGGTGATCGCGATATGGTGGCGCTCGGCGAGCGCGAGCGGGAAGAACGAGGCGATGGCGACCGCGACGGCGAGCCGCGTGACCTCCTCGACCCCGTCGATCGGGCTGTTGAGCAGCCAGCGCAGCAGCACGTCGACGATGGTCGCCATCGCCACCGCGACGAAGCAGACGAGCCCCGCGACCGCCATCCAGCGGGTCAGCGGCGCGGCGCCGGCCTCGAGCCGCTCGAGCACCGGGTCCTGCCGGCGGCCGGCCCGGCCGGCCTCAGCTCTCGGCGCGGACGGCCGCGAGCTCCTTCTTGAGCGCGTCGAGCAGCGCCTTGCCCTTCGGGTGCTTGGCCACCCAGGCGTCGATCACCGGGTTCATGGTGCGGTCCCATGCGGCCGTCGCCTGCGCGTCGGGGAAGACGAAGCTGTGGCCGGACGTCTTGCGCGTGCGCTGCAGGTATTCCTCCTGGACCTCGCCGTTCACCCGCGCGAAGCGGCGCGCCAGCGCCTCGCCGCTCAAGGCGTCGATCGCCGCCCGCGCCCCCGCCGGCAGCCCGTCCCAGCGCCGCTTGTTGAACAGGATGCCGATCGGCACCGTGCCCATGTGCGCCATGTAGTGGTGCTTGGTCACGTCCACGATGCGGAAGGCGTACATCACGTTCCAGTCGGCGGCCGAGCCGTCGAGCACCCCCTTCGAGATGTTCTCGGCGACGGCCGGGATCGGCATGCCGACCGGCACCGCGCCCAGCGCCTTGATCGTGTCCGCCGCGACCGGGCCGCCGGCGCGCAGCTTCTTGCCCTTGAGGTCGGCGATCTCGGTCACCGGGAAGGTGGTGTGGATGTTGTAGGGGAAGGTGGTCACCAGCATGATGACGTGGAACTCGTCGTAGCCGCGCAGCAGCCCCTTGGCGAATATCCGCCACAGCGCGATCGAGGATTCGCGCGAGTTGCGGATCACGCCGGGAAGCTCCATCACCTCGTTGTCCGGGAAGCGGCCCGGCGTGTAGGACGGCACGAAGAAGGCGAGGTCGGCGACGCCGTCCTGCACCAGCTTGACCTGCACCGCGGGGTTGCGCCCGAGCGCGCCGCCGGGGAACCCGTCGATGCGCAGCTTGCCCGCGAGCGTGCGGTTCACGTCGTCGATCCACGGCGCGACGACGCCCGAATAGGTCGAATCGTTGGCGCCGGCGAAGAACGCGAGCTTGAGCGCATCCTGCGCGCTCGCGCCGCCGGCGGCGGCGAGCGCGAAGCCGGCGGCCGCCAGAATCGTCCTGAGCATGATCACCTCCCGAGATTCGCCGTTTGCTTTTGTCGCGCCCATGCTGGTGCAAGGGCGGCGGCGACGCAAGCCGCTATTCGCCGCCCCGGAGGCGGCGCTCAGGCGGCGCGGCGCCGGCGCAAGAGGACGATCCCGGCAAGCCCGAGCGCGAACAGCGCGAGCCGCCGGGCGCAGGCAGCGGTTCGGCGCTGCCGGTGATGGTGACGGTGAACAGATGCGTGTCGAGGGTGCCGTCCAAGACGAACCCGATCAGGATGCTGCCCTCCGACACCTCGACGTCCGAGAACATCAGCCCGTCCGCCGCCGCGAACGCCATCACGTGGTGCACGATGCCGCCGTCGATCAGAACGTCGAACATCACGTCGAACGCATCGACCGGGCCCGTTATCCCGTCGTCCGGGGTGGTGCCGGAGACCGGGTTCGAGCCCATGAACGGCGCGAAGTCGATGGTGAGATCGACGACGAAGGGATCGGGATTGACTCCGCCATCCCAGTTTACATCGACGATGCCGGCGCCGTTCGTCGGCCCGCCGGCGAACGCCGGCCCAACACTGCCGACCAGCACCACGCCCGCATCGGGGCCGATGAGCGACAAGGTGAGGATCTCGACCGGGATGACCGGGTCCGGAGGAATCGCCACCTCGAAATGCGCCGCGGACGCGTTGTTCGGCACGGAGTTGAATTCGAGGAACGGCTGGGGCGAGATGCCGGCGACCGCCGGCCGCGCCGCGATCGCCGCAACGCACAGGCACACGATTTGGACCACGCGGACGGAACGGATCATGGCGGATTCCTCCCGGCTGCAGCGTGAGCCTCGATTCCCGTGCAAGAATCGTGCCAAATTCCAGGAACCGGCCGTTTCCGCGGGTTTCCGCCGCGACGGATCGGCGCCGGACCGATCGTTCGTCAAATGTCCCGACAATTTCCAAAGAACAGCCTCTCCTCCCCAGTGGGGAGGAGAGGGAGAGTCGACGCCGACCGCGATCGTTACGGAACGACGCGCACCTCGACGCGGCGGTTCTGCGGCTCGCGCACGCCGTCGGCGGTCGGCACCAGCGGCGCGGACTCGCCGCGCGCGGTGACCGCGATGATCGCCGGGCGCACGCCTTGGCCGCCGAGCACGCCACGCACCGTGGTGCCGCGGCGCTGCGACAGGGCGATGTTGTACTGGTCGGTCCCCGACCGGTCGGCGTGGCCGACCAGCTCGACGCGCGCGGCGTTCGATTCGCGCGCGAACGTCGCCGCGTTGCGCACGATGGTCTGGCCCTCGGGCGTGAGCGTGGCGCTGTTGTGGTCGAAGAACACGATGAAGGTGCGCGCCGCCGGCCGGGGCATCGGGGCGGGTGCCGCCGCCATGGGCGGCGGCGCGCCGAGCTGCGCCATGGCGGCCTGGAACTCGCTGCGGCAGCGGGCGATGTCGACCGGCTGGAAGTTCTCGTGCTGCTCCTCCATCCAGCAGTCGAACATCGCCTGGGCGCGGGCGGCGGGGCCCGGCACGCGCGTGCGGGCATTGCCGTCGAGCGCGGCGACGAGCTGCGCCCGCGCGCCCGTGAGTTCGCCGACCTTGTCCCCCGGCAGCCGGCGCGCGGCGATCGCCTCGGGCTGGACCATCTGGCCGGCCGCCGACGCCTGCGCGCGCAGCGCGAAGTCGTCGGAGTCCTTGTAGTCGCCCTCGTTGTATTCCTCTCGCGACAGCGCCAGGTACTCGCTGAACAGCGCCTTGTTGAAGTCGGTGCCGCCGGGCGTCAGCCCCGTGGTCCGGCCGAGCTCGAGCCCGGCGCAGCCGCCGAGCAGCAACGCCGTCGCGGCGACGGCGAGAATTCGATTGTGTTGCAACACTGGAGCGCCTCCGTGAAAGGTTATCGGCCCTTGCACCGGCTTGGGCCTGACATTCTTGCCAACCATTCGGAACTACACTCGGGCTGCGCGTCCGGTTTCGATTGCGCAACCTGCGTTCGACATCGGCCGCGTGCCGCCCTCAACTGCGGCGAGTTCGACGATGTACGATGGAATCGATCGCTGGTCTGTGAGTTTCGTCACAAACCAGCATAGTCGATTGGCTAGGCCGATCAAGCGGCTTGGCGCCGCCTCGGGGCCGGTTCGGCGCTCACGCGGCCCGTCCCTGGTAGGCGCGCTCGAGCGCCGCGATGTCGAACTTCTTCATCTGCAGGAAGGCCTTGGTGACGCGTTGCGCCTTCGCGGGGTCGGGGTCCAGCAGCATCTCGGGCAGCACCGCCGGAACCACCTGCCACGACAGTCCGTACCGGTCCTTGAGCCAGCCGCACGGCCCCTCCTGGCCACCCTCGCTCAGCCGGCTCCAGAACCGATCGATCTCCGCCTGCGTCGCGCAATGGACCTGGAACGAGACCGCCTCGGTGAACTTGAAGATCGGGCCGCCGTTGAGCGCCGTGAACGTCTGTCCCGCGAGCTCGAACTCGACGGTCATGACCGAGCCCGCGGGCCGGCCGTGGACCTCGAACCCCTCCTTGCCGTAGCGGCTGATCCGCTTGATGCGGGAATTCTCGAACAGCGAGACGTAGAAATTCGCCGCCTCCTCGGCCTCGCTGTCGAACCACAGGCAGGGCGTGATCTTGTTCAGGGTGATTGGCATGAGACCCTCCTGTGCAACGGAACGCGAGCACGGCGGCCTCCGTCAAGCCCGTTTGTTGCGCACGGCTGTCCGAGTTCGGACGAATCATCCATCGAGATGTGCGGCGGACCTCTGCGGTTCTCATCGCGATGCAATCGAAATGGGACTCGAATTGGAGTTTCAAAAATCCTGTCATCCCGGGCGCCCCCGGGACGAAGTGCCCGGGGGGCAGCGCGGACCCGCGGATCAAGTCCGCGGGGTGCGCCGCTGACCCGGGACCCAGGAAAGCCGCGCGTCGTTCCCTGGGTCCCGGTTCTCGCCGCTTCGCGGCTCGGCCGGGATGACAGTTGGGGAGGGCGTAGGCCGGATAGCCCGTTTGCGGCGCGGGCGCCCGGGTTGTATGACAGCCCGTCAGGAAACGCCGGAAGGCCGGGCGCTGAGCGTTCGCCGCCCCGCCGGTGGTTGAGGGAGCGTCCATGGCCCGCACCGGCGCCGGCGCCATCCACGCGCGGTTGAGCGCGCTGTCGCCCAATTTGCGCGGCGCGATCTGGCTTGTCGTCGGCACCGCCCTGTTCGCCTCCAACGACGCCTTCATCAAGCATCTCGGGCGCGAGATCACGCCGCTGCAGATCGCCTTCGTCCGCTATCTGCTCGGCATCGTGCTGCTCGCGCCCGTCTTCCACCATTTCGGCTGGGGCAACCTGAAGACGCGGCGCTTTCCGCTGCACGCCTGGCGCGTGTGCATCGCGTGCACCGCCCAGCTTCTCATCTACTACGCGATCATCCACATGCCGCTGGCGACCGCGACGGCGATCTCCTATTCGCGGCCGATCTTCCAGACCGTTCTCGCCGTGATCTTCCTGCACGAGCTCGTCAGCGGGCGGCGCTGGACCGCGACCGCCGTCGGGTTCGCGGGCGTCCTCATCATGGTGCGGCCGGGCGCAGCGGGGTTCGACCCGTGGTCGCTCGCCGCCGTCGCCTCCGCCCTGTTGTTCGGCTACTCGATCATCCTGATCCGCTTCATGTCGACGACCGAGCCGACGCCCCGCATCCTGTTCTACTACCATTTGGGCGGCGCGCTGATCTTCGTCGGACCGGCGATCTGGACCTGGGTGGACCCGACGCCTGTGCAATGGGCGCTTCTGCTCGCCGCGGGCGCGTTGACGACCGCGGCCATGTGGTGCGTCGTGCGCGCCTACGCCATCGCCGAGACGAGCTTCGTCGGGCCGGTCGAATACATCCGGCTGATCTATGCCGCCGCCATCGGGTTCGTCTTCTTCGCCGAGGTTCCCGACGTCTACACCGTGATCGGCGCGGCGATCATCGTTACATCTTCGCTCTATCTCGCGCGCAACTCGCGCGGCGGCATGGCCGGCTGAGATGGACGCCATCGCGCAATTCGGCGGCGGGGCCCGCGCCGCCTGGCGGCGCCTGCCGGGCAACGCGCGCGGCATGATCTGGATGACCTTGGCCGCCGCCTCGTTCGCGGTGCACGACGCGTGCGCCAAGTCGCTCGGCCAGACCTTCGGCGTGCAGCAGATCGTGTTCATGCGCTATGTGACGAGCCTGGTGCTCGTCTCGCTCGTGCTGTGGTGGTGGATGGGGTTCGGCAAGCTTGCGACGGCGCACCCCTATATGCACGCGGTGCGCGCGATTTTCACCGTCGTCGCGCAGATGTTCGCCTACTACGCGTTGAAGCACCTGCCGCTCGCCGACGTGACCGGCATCGCCTTCACGCGGCCGCTGTTCGTCATCGTGTTCGCCGTCGTCCTGTTGCGCGAGACCGCCGGCTGGCGGCGCTGGGCGGCGGCCTGCGTCGGGTTCGCCGGCATGGCGCTCATGGTGCGCCCGAGCGCGGCCGGCATCGA
>DASWLB010000109.1:0-4270 GCA_036396315.1 Alphaproteobacteria bacterium | reverse complement strand
CCGCCGCCCCTACGCCGAGCGGTTCATCCACGCCGCCATGTACGAGGCCCGGCCCGAGGTGAAGGCGGTCATCCACAACCACAGCCCGTCGCTGATCCCGTTCGGGGTGACCAAGGCCCGGCTGCGCCCGATACTGCACATGGCCGGCTGCATCGGCGAGGACGTGAAGGTCTGGGACATCCGCCGCGAGTTCGGCGACACCAACCTGCTCGTGGTCAACATGGCGCACGGGCGCGACCTCGCGGCGGCGCACGGGCGGAACCGCATGACCTTGATGCGCGGCCATGGCTGCACGATCACCGGCCTCTCCTTGCAGGATGCCGTCATCACCGCGGTCTATGCCGAGGTCAACGCCCGGCTGCAGATGCAGGCGATGGCGCTGGGCGAGGTCGAGTACATGACTTCGGGCGAGGTCGCGCGCACGACCGAGATGGTGGCGATGCCTCTCGCCGTCGACCGGGTGTGGGAATACTTCGTCGCCCGCGCCGACTGCTCGGGGATCTAGGCCTGCGTCGATTCTGCGACGACCGGCGCGGACCACTCGGACACGATGTCCTCCAGCTTCGGCCGGATGCGGTCCTTGGGCGGGCCCGCCGGGGTGCCGATATGGATGAACCCGATGATCTGCGAGCCCGGCGGCACGCCGAGCGCCGCCTTCACCTGGTCGTCGAACGCCGGCCAGCCGGTGACCCAGTTCGCGCAATAGCCGAGCGCGTGCACCGCGTTCATGATGTTCATGCAGAACGCGCCGCCCGACAGCGTCTGCTCGAGCACCGGGATCTTGTGCGCGGCGTCGAGCCGGTTGGAAATGACGAGGAGCAGCGGGGCGCGCTGCGGACGATGCCGCTCGTGCTCGACCTGATTGTCGCGCGCCTCGGGGTTGAGCGCCCTGTAGCGGGCGACATAGAACTCGGCGAGGCGGCGCTGCGCTTCCTTCTTGAGCACCTGCACGCGCCACGGGAACAGGCGCCCGTGGTCGGGCACGCGCAAGGCCGCTGCGAGAATCTGCTGCAGCTCCGCATCGCTGGGGCCAGGCTCGGTCATCTCGTCGGCCTTGACCGACAGGCGGCTCGTCAATGCATCGATCGCGTCCACGTCGTCGTCTCCTTGCGGTCTCTGCTGCCTGCCGATCTTACGGTCGCCGCGCCCGGCCCGCTACAGGGTCGCGCCGGGCTTGTCGAGGGCGAAGCGGGTCAGCTGGTCGGTGAGGAACGCAAAGGCCTCGTCGACCGACTCGGTGCGATGGAACAGGTCGGCGTCCTCGGGGTCGATGGTGCCGTACTTCACCAGCGCATCGAAGTTGAGCACCTCGTCCCAGTAGCGCGTGCCGAACAGCACGAGCGGCAGGCGCTTGCGGATCTTGCGCGTCTGCAGGAGCGTCAGCAGCTCGAACAGCTCGTCGAGCGTGCCGAACCCGCCGGGAAAGATCACCACAGCCTTGGCGAGGTAGGCGAACCAGAACTTGCGCATGAAGAAATAGTGGAAGTGGAAGGACAGCTCGCGCGAGACGAAGGTGTTGTAGAACTCCTCGACGGGGATCGAGATGGTGAGCCCGACGTTGAGCCCGCGCGCTTCCGAGGCGCCGCGGTTCGCCGCCTCCATGATGCCCGGCCCGCCGCCCGTGCACACGACGAACCGCCGGTCCGGATCGTCGAGCCCCTTCGACCATTCGGTGAGCCGCTTCGCCAATTCGCGCGCCTCCTCGTAATAGCGCGACAGGTCGAGCTGGCGCTCGGCCTTGGCGACGTCGCCGCCGGTGCGGCGCGCTTCGGCGAGCGCCGCGTCGCATTTCTCGCGCGAGCCGATGCGGGCCGATCCCATGAACACGATCGTGTCGTCGACGCGGTAATGGCGGAACCGGCTCGCCGGCTCGAGGTACTCGGCAAGGATGCGGAGCGCCCGCGCGTCGCGGCTTTCGAGGAAGCTGCGGTTGTGATAGGCCTGCAGCGGACTCGGTTTGTCGGCCATGATGGTTCCCGTGGGATGATCCCGAAGCGGCGCCAACATAGAAGGAGCCGCGCCCGAATGCCAATCTCCGCCGCGCCGTTCCCGACCGACGTTGCCAAAAGGACCAACGGATGACCCGCCCCTGCCCCGGTCCGAACCCGTCGCGGAAGCCCCGCATCGCCCTGCCGGCCGGCGCCTGCGACAGCCACGTGCACGTGCTCGGGCCCTACGATCGGTTCCCGATGGCTGCCGATCGCGGCTACACCGCGCCGGAGGCAACGGCCGTGACGCTCCGCCACGTGATGGATACGCTCGGCATCGCGCGCTGCGTCATCGTGCACGTCACCGCACATGGCGACGACCTCGCGGTTACGCTCGATGCGCTCGGCCAGCTCGGACCTCGCGCGCGCGGCATCGCCATCGTGCGGCCCGATACGAGCGAAGCGGCGCTCGAACGGATGCATGAAGCCGGCATCCGCGGAGTCCGCCTCACGCCCTTGCACGGCGAGGAATCGAGCTTCGACGACATCCTCGCGCTCGCCCGCCGCATCGCCCGGCTCGGCTGGCATCTCGTCTATATGCCGTCGGGGCGCGAGTCGTGGACCAAGATCGGGCCGCGACTGCCCGACCTGCCGGTCGAGGTGGTGCTCGACCATTTCGCCTGGCGCGGCTTCGATGTCGCGGCAGGTCTCGACCAGCCGGGCTTCGGCATCCTGCTCGACCTCGCGCGCTCGGGGCGCTGTTGGGTCAAGCTTGCCGGACCCGATCGGTTCAGCCGTGCGGGCGCGCCCGGCTACAAGGATGTGGTGCCCTACGCGCGGGCGCTGGTCGCGGCGCGGCCCGACCGCCTCATCTGGGGCTCGGATTGGCCCCATGTCCGCCATTGGGACGATCCGGTGCCGGACGATGCGGCGCTGCTCGACCTCCTTGCCGAGTGGGCACCCGATGCGGGGGTGCGCCGCGCGGTACTTACCGACAACCCGGCGAAGCTGTACGGGTTCTAGGGCCGAACGCGACCGACAGGGTGAACGACAGGACAGGCCACAGGACGGGCGGCGCGGCGGCGCCACGTGACGGGCTGGCCCCGCGCAGGCCCCGCGCAGTGACGGCACCGGACGTGCGCGTGTCGCGCTGGATCGCGGCGCTCGCGATCCTCTACCCGGCATTCGTCCTGTACGGCTCGCTCATCCCGTTCCAGGTGACGCCGCAACCGATCAGCGCGGCCCTGGCGCGTTTCCTCGCCACCCCGCTCTACGAATTGGGCGCCGAGAACCGCGCCGACTGGGTGGCAAACGGAATCTTGTTCATGCCGCTCGCCTTCGTCTGGTGCGCATGGCTCACGCCGCGCATCGGCCGCGCGGCCGGTATCGCCGTGCTCCTCACTGCCGCCGTGTTCGCCGTCTTGCTCGAATTCGCGCAGCTTTGGTTCGCACCGCGCACCGTTTCGTTGAACGACATCTTCGCGGAATGGGTCGGCACGGCGACCGGGATCGTCATCTGGATCGTCTGGGGGCGTGCGCTGCTCGCCCTTGCATCGGACGTCGTGCGCAGCGGCCGGAGGGGCATCGCGGCGGCTGCATTGCTGTATGTCGGCGCCTATTTGGCGTTTTCCTTTTTTCCGTTCGATCTCGTCATCGGCTGGGGCGAGCTCCGCGGCAAGCTTGCCTCGGAAAACGTCGCGCCCGTGATGTCGCCGGGATGCGGCACGACGCTGCGCTGCGCGGCCAACCTGACGTTCGAGGTGATCGCGGCGGCGCCGCTTGGCGTCTTCGTCCTCCTCGTCGCGCGATTGCGGCGCGTGGAGTTGGGGGTCCTGGCGGCGGGCGCGATCGGCGCGGCGATCGGCCTCGGGATCGAGCTCGGCCAGATTCTCGTGTACTCTGGGATGACGCAGGGAATTTCGATCCTCACCCGCGGCCTCGGCACGGCGCTCGGTGTCGCGGCGGGCCAGGGATGGAACTCCGCCGCGATGACGGCGCTGCGCCGCAACTTGCGGCCGACGATCCTCATCGCGGCGGCCGGCTACACGCTCGTGGTCGCGGCCATCATGTCCGAGGGGAGCTGGCAGTTTGCCGGCGCACTGGCGCGACTGGGCGAGACCAATTGGCTGCCCCTCTACTACCACTACTACACCACCGAGCAGGCCGCGTTCGTGAGCTTGCTCGCCAATTGCGCGTTGTACGCGCCGATCGGATTCGGCCTGTGGTCCTGGCGCCAACGGATCGGCCCTCGCGCGTACGACCACGGCGCGGGGCCGGGTACGTCCGCGGCTCTTGCCGCCATTGTGGCAGTCGTGATCGAGACTAGCCGCCTGTTCAAGCCC
>DASWLB010000108.1:0-3104 GCA_036396315.1 Alphaproteobacteria bacterium | reverse complement strand
CCCGGTCAAGGCGCGAGGGAAGCCGCATTGCTCAACCACCGTGCGACGCATTACCTGCTCGAGGTGCTGGCCGCGCTCCTGGTCGGGCTCGGGCTCCTGATCGCGGTCGCGGCGTGGCGCCTGTCGCAGGGGCCGGTGTCGGTCGGGTTCCTCAAGCCCTACGTCGAGGACGCGCTCTCCGCCGAGACCGGGCAGGTGCGCGTCTCGTTCGAGGACACCGTGCTCGCCTGGGCCGGATGGGACCGCAGGCTCGACGTGCGCGCGACCGGCGTGCGCGCGGTCAACGCGGCGGGCGAGGTGATCGCGCAGGCGCCCGAGGCGGCGCTGTCACTCAGCATGAGCGCGCTTCTCCACGGCATCGTCGCGCCGCAGACGCTCGACCTCTATGCGCCCCAGGCGACCGTGGTGCGCGAGCTGGACGGCCGCTACCATTTCGCGCTCGGCGCGCCGGGGACGGCGACCGGCAACGCGTTCGCCAGCCTGGTCGCGCCGCTGCTCGCCCCGCCCGATGCCGCGCACGGGCTCGGCTATCTCCGCCGCGTGTCCATCCTGGGCGCCCGGCTCGACGTCGAGGACCGCGGCTTCGGGGTGTCGTGGAGCGCGCCGCGCGCCGACCTCGTCTTCCGCAAGGACGCGCGCGGCATCGTGCTCGAGGCCGCGCTCGACGTCGATTTGGCCGGACGGATCGCCCGCATCGAGGCGATCGGCGCCTACGATCCGGATTTCGACACGGTCGGCATCGAGGCGCGGTTCCGCGACCTTTCGCCCGCCCTGCTCGCCGAGAAGTTCCCGATCTTGAAGCCGATCGCCGCCGTCACGGCGCCGATGGGGGGCCGGGTCTCGCTCACGCTCGCCGCCGACGGCGCGCTCACCTCGCTCGGCTTCGACGTTTCGGGCGCGGGCGGGCGCATCGACATGCCGGATCTCTGGCCCAAGGGGCTCGACACGCGGTCGATCCGCGCCAAGGGCCGGTTCCAGCGCGGACCCGACCGGCTCGCGATCGACGAGCTTGCCGTCGATCTCGACGGGCCGCGCATGGGCTTCGAGGGCACGGCGACGCGCGTCGGCGATTCCTTCGCCGTGCACGGCGCCTTGTCGGCGCGCGACATTCCGGTCGATTCGTTCGACGCCTATTGGCCGAAGGGATTCGGCGCCGGCGCGCGGAAATGGATCACCGCCAACCTCGAGCGCGGCCGGCTGGCCGAGGCGCGCGCCGACTTCGCGCTCCGCCTGCCCACAACCGGCGACGCGGACGCTTCGCTCGAATCGCTCGCCGGCACGTTCCGCTTCGACGGGCTCTCGGTGCATTTCCTGCGTCCGGTGCCGGCGGTCGCGGCGGTGCGGGGCACCGGCGTGTTCGACGCGAACCGGGTCGACATCGCGGTTTCCGGCGGCGCGCTCGGCGGGCTCAGCGTGGACCAGGGCACGGTGCGGTTCGCCGGCCTGTCGGAGGCGCAGACCCAAGCCGACGTCGAGCTCGTCGTGCGCGGCCCGCTGCGCGACGCGCTCACCGTGCTCGACCACGACCGGCTCCGCCTCCTCCGCCGCTTCGGCATCGATCCGACCGCCGCCGAGGGGCGGTCGGCGACGCGGCTCGTGCTCGGCTTCCCGGTGATCGACGCGCTCAAGCTCGAGGACATGAAGATCAAGGCGGCCGCGAACCTCGACAATGTCGTCTTGCCCAAGGTGGCGTTCGGGCACGACCTCGCCGACGGCACGCTGGTGCTGCGGGTCGATTCGGACGGGCTCGACCTCTCGGGCCAGGCGAAGCTGTCGGGCGTGCCGGCGGAGGTGGTCTGGGCCGAGGATTTCACCGCGAAGAAGGAGGTGCAGCGCCGCTACCAGGTGAAGGCGCGGCTCGATGCGCCGACGCGCGCGCGGCTCGGCGTCGATGCCTCGCCCTATCTCGCGGGCACGATCGGCGTCGCGCTCGATTACGCGCGGGCGCCGAAGGGGGCGGAGGAGGTGCGCGTGCGGCTCGGCCTCGAGGATGCGGCGCTCGCGCTCGGCGAGTTCGCCTGGGCGAAGCCGCCCGGCGTGCCGGGCGAGGCGACGGCGCTGTTCGCGCTGTCGGGCGGCAAGCTGCGCGAGGTGTCCGGCTTCTCGATCGAGGCGGGCGGTCTCTCGGCGAACGGGCGGCTCGAGTTCGCCCCCGACGGGCGCACGCTCCAGCGCGCCGACCTGCCGCGTTTCGCCGCCGGGCGCACCGACCTCAAGGCGACCTTGGTGCGCCGCGAGGAGGGTGGCTACGCGCTTGCCCTCGCGGGCGCCGGCCTCGACGCCAAGGCGCTGGCGCGCGGCGAGCGCGACCCGGAGTCGGGCGAATTCGACTTGCCGCCGGTTTCCGTTACGGCGCGGTTCGACAGGCTGTGGTTCACCGATGACGTGCCGCTGAGCGACGTCGCCGGCTCGTTCCGCCGCGACGAGCAGGGCTGGCGCGAGGTGTCGGTGGACGCGACGCTCGCGACCGGCAAGCCGATCGCGCTGCGCATCGCGCCCGAGGGCGAGGGCGGCCGGCTCGGGCTCGAATCCGACGACGCGGGCGAAGCGCTGCGCGCCTTCGGCATCTACGACAACGTGCGGGGCGGCCGCCTCAACCTGACCGGCGCGCGGCCGGGCGCGCAGGGCACGCCGTGGGCCGGGCGCCTGTCGATCACCGATTTCCGCGCGATCAAGGCGCCGGCTCTCGCCAAGCTCTTGACCGTCGCCTCGCTCACCGGGATCGGCAATTTGCTGGCCGGCGAGGGCATCGCGTTCGCGCGGCTCGACATGCCCTACCGGCTCGAGGACCAGCGCATCACGTTCGAGAAGGCCCGCGCCGTCGGATCGGAAATCGGGCTCACCGGCGAGGGCGAGATCGACCTCGCCGGCGAGACGGTGAAGGCGAACGGCACCATCGTGCCGGCCTATACGATCAACAGCGTCCTCGGCAACATCCCGGTGCTCGGCACCTTGCTCACCGGCGGCGAGGGCGGCGGCATCTTCGCCGCGACGTTCCGCATGGAGGGCCCGCTCGACGACCCCTCGGTCTCGGTCAACCCGCTCGCCGCGCTGGCGCCCGGATTCCTGCGCAACCTGGTGGACGGGATCATGTCGGGCGGCGC
>DASWLB010000107.1:0-3211 GCA_036396315.1 Alphaproteobacteria bacterium | reverse complement strand
CTGAAGGAAGGCGACTACGGCACCTGGCGCCGCTACACCACGGCGCAGATCGAGGATTCGGGCCAGCACGAGCTGCTCAACTGGTTCTGCCTGATGGGCGCGATGGAGGAGCTCGGCCGCAAGACGCCGGACAAGAGCGTGTTCATCGAATCTTACGCGTTCGTCTGCTGCGCGGTGTTCGCGTACTACAACGCGTGAGGCGCGCGGCCCGGACAGGCGGCCGCGTCCCGGGCGGAGCGATCCGGATCGCCCGGGCGCCGACGTGAAAATCCTGATCCTTTCCTGGTACTTCCCGCCGGTCAACTCGATCGGGGCGGTGCGCATCGGCAAGCTCGCGCGCTTCCTTGACGCGCGCGGTCACGAGATCGGCGTCGCGGCGGGAAGCGATTGGGGCCTGCCCGAGACATTGCCGCTCGGCTTCACGCTGGAGAAGCTCGCCTACGCCAAGGTGCGCGACATCAATGCGCCGCCGCGCCTGGCGAACGACCTCTTGCGCCGGATGCGCGGCGGCGGCGCGGCAGGCGACGCGGTCGGCGCTTCGGCCGGTACCGCAACCGGCACATCACTCGCAAGGCGCGCGCGCGATTTCTACACCAACCTGCTCAACGTGCCCGACAACCGCATCGGCTGGTATCCCGACCTGGTGCGCCAGGCGTTGCGGCTGACGCGCGGCTGGCGGCCCGACATCGTGTTCGGCAGCGCGCCGCCCTTCACCGCGCTGCTCGCCTGCCGCCGGGTGGCGCGCCGCCTCGGCGTGCCGTGGGTCGCCGAGCTGCGCGACGCGTGGGCGGACGACACCTACAGCCCGCACCCGCCGTGGCGGCTCGCGATCGACCAGAGGGTCGAGCGGTTCGTGTTGGGCAGCGCCGCGGGACTCGTCTGCGTCACCGAGCCGTGGAGCGACTTCTACCGCGCGAAGTACGGCAAGCCGGTCGAGACCGCCTATAACGGCTACGACCCCGCGGACTTCCCGTTCGACCCCGCGGCGCCGCCGGCGGGCGCGGCGCGCGAGGTGCGCATCGTCTATACCGGCGGCATCTATCCCGGGCGGCGCGACCCGACGCCGCTGTTCGAGGCGCTCCGCCTGATCGGGCCCGAGGCGGACGGGTTCCGCGTCGAGTTCTTCGGCACCGATCCCGCCGCGGTCTGGCCGCTCGCCGATCGGGTAGGCGTGCGCCGCCTCGTCGCCGTTCACCCGCCGGTGCCGTTCCGCGAATCGATCGCCGCGCAATGGAACGCCGACGTGCTCCTGCTCCTGCAATGGAACGACCCGCGCGAGCACGGTATCTGCCCCGGCAAGTTCTTCGAGTATCTGGGGAGCCTGCGCCCGATCCTCGGCATCGGCTACGAACAGGGCGTGCCGGCCGGATTCGTGCGCGCGCGGAAGGCCGGCGTGTTCGCGAACGAGCCCGCGAAGATCGCCGAGCACCTGCGCGGCTGGGCGGCGGAGAAGGCCGCGCACGGCTGCGTGCGAAGGCTTCCGGTCGCGGTGCGGGAAGGGCTCGAGCGCTACCGGCAATACGAGAAGCTCGAAGCGTTCCTCGCGCGGTTCGTTGGAAACAACTGAGCGAAGTACCTCATCCTTCGAGACGCGCCCCTGCGGGGCGCTCCTCAGGATGAGGAGCTCTTTCTATTCATCCTCATCCTGAGGAGCGATGCGCAGCATCGCGTCTCGAAGGATGAGGACCGCTCAATTCCCCAGCAGCTTCTGCACGAAGGCGACGGCCTTGATCTCGCCCTGCTCGTTGTCCTCGCTCTGCGCCTGGCTGTATTTGACCCCGCGGATCGGCCGCAGCGCCTCCTCCTCGGGCGAGGCCACGTCCTGGCGGCGCAAGGTGAGGCCGACCGCCTCGCTCAACCCGGCGATGACGTCCTTGGACAGGAGCCAGTTGACGAACACCCGCGTCGCGTTCGGGTGCGGCCGCTTGTTGTAGATGTTGAGGTTGAACCCGCCGGGGGCCATCTCGGCCACGTCGGGCGTGTTGCCGAACGGGCGCACGTCCATGGCGACGCCCGCGGTGCGGAACGGTGCCAGCATGCCCGAGAAGGCCGGGCCGATGCCGATCGCCATGGTGCCGCGCGCCATGGTCTGCACCATCTCGTTCTGCGCCGACAGGAACACCACCTTCTGGTCCTTGATGAACCGCGCGAGCTTTTCCTCGCCCCACTCGCGATACAGCATCCAGACGAACGACCGGCCCGACCCGCGCACCCACGGCGCGTGCCAATAGATTTTGCCGCGATAGGCGGGGTCGAACATCACCTCGAGCTTGTCCGCCTTCACCCGCTCCGGCGGCACCAGCTTCGCGTTGTAGAACGGCGTCTTGAGATAGGCGCCGATGCCGAACACGTACTTCTTCGGGGTGTCGAAAAAGGCGGTGTCCCACCCGCCCCACACCGTTTCGTCCGTCACCTCCGGCAGCAGGAATTCGGGAGGGATCGGATCGAGCAGATTCTGCTTGTACATGACGAGCGGGGCCGAGGTGCCGGCGACCGAGAAATCCCACAGGAACTTTCCGGCCTCGCGCTCCTGCTTGATGCGGACGATGAACGTGGACGCATCGACCGAGACCATCGACAGCTTGATCTGGGGATGGTCCTTCGCCCAGCGCTTGGCGATGTATTGCGACCAGGCGCGGTTCGAGGCGGCGGTCGCGACCAGCTCGCCCTCCCGGTTGGCGGCGGCGACGGTGCGGTCCCACTCCGCTTTCCAATCTTGCGCCAATGCGGGCGCCATCGGCCCGACGACAGCGGCAAACAGAACCAGCTGTAAGCCCGACGCGCGTGAGAACATGGCACGATCCTTTCCGCTTGCGGGCCGCCTGCGAGAGGCGCGACACTTCCAGGAAGCGCGGAAAGATTACGGGGAGGAGGCATCGCCATGTCAAGCCTGACAGCGGTACGGCTCGGCGCAACCGTGGCAAGCGCGGCGATCGCGCTCGCCTCGTGGCAACCGGGCGCGGAGACCTTTACCGCCGAAACCTCGAAGCTCCTCAAGGAGTCCAAGCTCGGACCGGAGATCATGGCCGGGCTAGACAAGGAGCTCGCCATGCCGGCCGCAATCGTCGAGGGCGCGCGCCGGGAGGGGCTCGTCAAGGTCCGCATGACGCTCAACGTCAAGGAGTTCGCGAAGGTCGCGCCGGTGTTCGAGGCGCGCTATCCCGGCGTCAAGATCGAGTACATCCACGGCATCGGGCGCGAGCGGGCGGTC
>DASWLB010000106.1:0-6368 GCA_036396315.1 Alphaproteobacteria bacterium | reverse complement strand
GCGTGAGCGAACCGTCGGTCACGACCATCGACGTCGAGGGCTTCCCCGTGCGCGTGTGGCGCAAGGGGGAGGGGCCCACGCTCGGCTTCTTCGCCGGGCTCGGCGGTCTGCCGCGCTGGGTTCCGTTCCTCGACCGCCTGGCCGAGCGGCGCACCGTGATCGTGCCGTCCCTGCCGGGCTTTCCGGGCGGCGACCGCGCGCATTCCGTGCTCGACGGCCACCTCGACTGGGTCGTCGCCGCGCGCCGGATCGTCGTCGAGTCGGGCCTCGACGGCGCCGACCTCGTCGGCAGCTCGGTCGGCGGCGCGCTCGCGGCGGAGATGGCGGCGCTGTGGCCGCGCTCGGTGCGGAGGCTCGCGCTCGTCGCGCCGTTCGGGCTGTTCGCCGCGGACGATCCGCCGGAGAACCCGTTCGCCCAACGCCAGGACGACATACCGGGCCTTCTCTGCGCCGATCCCGAGGTCGTCAAGCGGCTCAGGGCGCAGCCCGAAGGCGCCAACTCAGCCGAATGGCAGATCGAGCAGAACCGCGCGGCCGAGGCGGCGGCGAGGCTCCTGTGGCCGCTCGGCGACACGCGGCTCGCGCGGCGGCTCGGCTACGCCTCCGCGCCGACGCTCCTCATCTGGGGCGAGAAGGATCGGATCATGCCGCGGAGCTACGCCAAACGTTTCGCCGATCTGCTGGGCGGCCCGTCGGATCTCCGCGTTATCGCAGACGCGGGGCACCTGGCCGAGCTCGACAAGCCCGACGAGGTCGCGGCGGCGGTGCTCGAGTGGACCGAACCTCATCCTTCGAGAGGCGGGCCTTCGGCCCGCTCCTCAGGATGAGGAAGAAAAGAAAATAACCGCCTCATCCTGAGGAGCGATGCGGAGCATTGCGTCTCGAAGGATGAGGCCCTACCGCGCCTGGGCCTGGGCGACGGCGATGTCGGGCGCGTCCTCGGCCTTCATGCCGATAATGTTGTAGCCGCAATCGACGTGGTGGATTTCGCCCGTGACGCCGCTGCCCAGGTCGGACAGGAGATAGAGCGCGGCGCCGCCCACGTCGTCGATGGTGACGTTGCGCTTCAACGGCGCGTTCAGCTCGTTCCATTTGAGGATGTAGCGGAAATCGCCGATGCCCGAGGCGGCGAGCGTCTTGATCGGCCCGGCCGAGATCGCATTGACGCGGATATTGTCGCCGCCCACGTCGACGGCGAGGTAGCGCACGCTCGCCTCGAGCGCCGCCTTGGCGACGCCCATCACGTTGTAGTGCGGCATGTGGCGCTCGGCGCCGGCGTAGGTGAGGGTGAGGATAGATCCGCCGCGCTTCATCAGCGGCACGGCGCGCTGGCATGCGACGGTGAACGACCAGCACGAGATCAGCATGGTCTGGACGAAGTTCGCCTCCGAGGTGTTGAGGTACTTGCCCTTCAGCTCCTCCTTGTCGGAGTAGGCGATCGCGTGCACGAGGAAGTCGAGCGTGCCCCAGCTCTTCGCCAGCGCCCCGAAAAGGTCGTCGAGGCTTTGCGCGTCGAGCACGTCGCACGGATAGATCTTGTCGAAGCCGAGCGAGGAGGCGAGCGGCGCGACGCGCTTGCCGAGCGCTTCGCCCTGGTAGGTGAAGGCGAGTTCCGCGCCGTGCTTGGCGGCGGTCCGCGCGATGCCCCAGGCGAGCGAACGCTCGTTGGCAACCCCCATGATCAAGCCCTTCTTTCCCGCCATCAAGGGCGCGGTCTGGGTCATGTCGTTCTCTCCGATGAACGGAACAGAGCGCCGGGAGCGGGGCGCATGGTACACAATTGGCACTAACGGTCAATTAACCGTCGATTGGGGCGCGGCGAAGGCGACCTCGACGAGCTGGTCGCCGCGCACATCGCCCACGCCGGCGCGCAGCCCCGCGCCCCTGATGCGGATCACGTCGCCCGCCTTCGCTCCGGCGCGGATGCGGAGTCGCTTGTCGCCGGTGACCGTCGGCACGGCGACGGTCGCGCCCCGCGCGGCGTCGTCGGCGCTCAGCGTCAAGGTCATGCGGATGTCTGCGCCGTCGCGCCGCAGCACCGGATGCGGCGTGACGTTGACCTTGAGGTTGAGGTCGCCCGGTTCGCCGCCGCCGTAGCCGGGAAATCCCCAGCGCGGGAACTTGACGATGGCGCCGTCCGCGGTCGCCGGCGGAATCTCGAGCTCGAGCGCGACGCCGGTCGGCAGCGCGACCTCGCGGCGCACCCCGCGCGCGGCGTCCACGAACGAGACCGTGATCTCGTGGAACATGTCCTCGCCCTTGATCCACATCGACGTGCCGCCGCGCCCGCGGCGATGGCCCGCGATGTCGCCGACCAGGTCGGCGCTGGTATCGCCCTTGCCGAACCGCTCGTCGAACTCGGGCTCGCGGTCGGGGCCGGAATCGAAGGTGAAGCCCGCGCCCCACGTGCCGCGCATGCGCGCCTCGCCATAGCGCTTGCGCAGCGAATCGTTCGACAGGGTTTCGTAGGCCGCGTTGATCTCCTTGAAGCGCTCGAGGATCGCCGCGTCGTCGGGGTTGAGATCGGGGTGGAATTCCTTGGCGAGCTTGCGGTAGGCGGCCTTGATCTCGCGCTTGGTGGCATCGCGCTCGACGCCGAGCACCTCGAACGGGTCTTTCATGGGGACGGGCCGGGGCGGTTGGGGCGCCAACTATAACGGACGCGCCGACGCGGTCAATTCGGCCGCCTTGCGGCCATTGGAACCGGCCCCGACATCGGTCAAGATGACGGAGGGCGGGATCATGCCGGACATCCAGAAGTTCGATTACGTCATCGTCGGAGCCGGATCGGCGGGCTGCGTGCTCGCGAACCGGCTGACCGAGGACGGGCGCACGACGGTGTGCGTGATCGAGGCGGGACCGAAGGACGGCCACCCGCTGATCCATGTCCCCGCCGGCCTCGTCGCGCTGATGCGCCACAAGACGCTCAACTGGCGGTTCCAGACCGCGCCGCAGGCCGGCATGAACGGCGCCCAGGTGTTCATCCCGCGCGGCCGCGCGCTCGGCGGGTCGAGCTCGATCAACGGCATGGTCTATATCCGCGGCCACCGGCGCGACTACGACGATTGGGCGGCCGGCGGCGCGCCGGGCTGGGCGTGGCAGGACGTGCTGCCCTATTTCCGCAAGGCGGAGAACAACGAGGCTTTCCCGGAATCCGAGCTGCACGGCAAGGGCGGGCCGCTCAACGTCACCTACGTGAAGACGCCGAGCCGCATGCACGCCGCGCTGCGCGAGGCGATCGCGCTCCACCAGTACCGCTGGACCGACGATTTCAACGGGCCCGAGCAGGACGGGTTCGGCATGTACCAGGTGACCCAAAAGGACGGGCGCCGCTGGTCCGCCGCCAAGGCCTATCTCGCGCCGGCGCAGGGGCGCGCGAACCTCGAAGTCGTCACCGGCGGTCACGTCGCGCGCATCGTGTTCGATGGGCGGCGTGCGACCGGGATCGAGTTCCAAGCGGACGGCGCGCGACGGCGCATCGAGGCCGGGCGCGAGGTGATCCTCGCCGCGGGCGCCATCGCCTCGCCGCAGCTCCTGATGCTGTCGGGCATCGGCGATCCGGCGGCGCTGCGCGAGCACGGCATCGCGGTGGTGCAGGAGCGCGCGTCGGTCGGCAAGAATTTGCAGGACCACGTCGCGGCGCGCGTCGAGTTCGACAGCCCGACCATCGTGCCCTACGGCGTCTCCGCGCGCGCCATGCCGCGATTGGCCTGGAACACGATCGAGTATCTCCTGTTCCGCCGCGGCCTGTGGGCGAGCAACCTGGTCGAGGGCGGCGGGTTCGTCCGCAGCAACCCCGCGCTCGACCGGCCCGATTTGCAGCTCACCTTCGTGCCCGGCCAGCGCGCGAAGGACGGCGCGCTGTTCGGCTGGGGCCACGGGTTCAGCCTGTCTGCCGCGCTGCTCCGTCCGAAAAGCCGGGGCGAGATCCGGATGCGCTCGGCCGATCCCGCGGCGGCGCCGGTCATCGACCCGCAATTCTTCTCGCACCCGGACGACCTGCCGGCGCTCCTACGCGGGATCAAGGAGGCGCGGCGCCTGTTGAGCGCGCCATCGTTCGATGCCTATCGCGGCGCGGAGACGATGCCGGGCGAAGGCGTCCAAAGCGACGAAGCACTCTCTGGCTGGATTCGCGCCAACTCGGCGACGATCTTCCACCCGGTCGGCACCTGCCGCATGGGCAGCGACGACGGCGCCGTGGTCGATCCCGAGCTCCGCGTGCGCGGCATCGAGCGCCTGCGCGTCGTCGACGCCTCGGTGATGCCCGCGATCGTCGGCGGCAACACCAACGCGCCGACCATCATGATCGCCGAGAAGGCGGCCGATATGATCAAGGGCGCGTAGCCGACGCCTCATCCTTCGAGACGGCCGCCTCGCGGCCTCCTCAGGATGAGGCGTTCTTTTTTTACTCCTCATCCTGAGGTGCGAGCGAAGCGAGCCTCGAAGGATGAGGCTCAAGCGCTACGCCGTCGCGGTCAGCGTATAGCGCGCATCGGCGGCGCGGCATTCGGCCTCGGGCAGCTTCCTCTCGCGCCGCACGATGTTGGTGCCCTGCACCAGCGCGACGATCTTGTAATACGCATGGCGCCGGCTCATCCCCTCGCGCCCCATGCCGCAATCCGAGCACACGACGATCCTCTCGGGCGGCAGATGCCGGAGTGCTGCGCGCAGCATCTCCGCCACCTGGTCCGGCGTCTCGACCTGCAAGGTGTGGTGGTCGATCACGCCGACGCCGATTTTCTTGTCGGGAACGCGCTCGGCGATTGCCTTGAAATCGAGCCCGCCCGAGGAGCAGCACTCGAAGGTGAGCACGTCGGCATCGACGCGGGCGAAGTAGGGCAGCGCCGGCTCGTAGCTCTGCACCTTGGCGAACATGCGCTGCTGCGAAGGATTTCCCCAACAGGTGTGGCACCACACCTCGGTCTTGGCGCGCAAGCCCCGCACGGTCGTGTTGAACACCTCGACGAAAAAGCCCGGGTTGAGCACGTCGTCGGCCGCGCCGCGGGCGGCGATCAGGTGGATCTGCGGCTCTTCGATCTGGATCACCGGGCAGCCGGCGTCGGCGAGCTCGTGCAGCTCGGCGTTGAGCGCCTCGGCGATCGCGAGGATGCGCTCGCGCACCGACTTGTAGTGGCGGTCGCGCACCGAGACGGCGAGAACCTCGGCCGTCACCGTGCCGAACTTGACCGGCTTCGCGGTGAGGCGCTGCGCTGTCTTCCAGATCGCCGCGTACTGCAGGTTGCCGCGCCCGACTGGGCCGGAAATCACCGGCATCACGCGCGACTCGAGATAGTCGTGCAGGATGTGTCCGCGCGGGAACGCGACCCCGCCCGCGCCCGAAATGACGGGGCGCGGATCGGCCTGGTCGAATCCCGCCATGTGGTGCACCGGATAGCCGACCCAGCTTTGGCCGCCCACGTCGTCGTCGAAGCGGGCGTCGCCGTCGGTCACGATGTCGAGCCCGGCAAGCTCCTGCGCGCGCAGATAGACGGTGAGCGCATCGACGTACTGCTCGCGGAACCGGTTCGACACCATGGCGTCGAGGAAGGTGCGGGTGCCGAGGTTCTCGGTGTACCAGCTCGGCCGCGGCAGCGAGCCGATGATGGTCGTGGGCAGCGCGATGTCCTTGGTGGCGCGGAACATGGGCGTCCTCCCTCGGCCCCGGTCGTGCGCGCGCCGGGGCTTCGAGGCCGAGCTTAGCGCGGCCTGCAGCGATTCGTAACAGTTGATCCCGTGTCAGCGGTGCACCGCTGCGCGCTGCACCGCGCACGGGATGACTGGAAAGTGTCATCCCGGGCGCAGCGCGGCATGCAATGACGCGCTGCAGACCCGGGATCGCGATGGAACGTGATTCAGCCCTCGCGCTGGGACTTGCGCAGCGCCTCGCGCAGCTGGGCGCGCGCGGGCTCGGGCAGGGTGGCGATCGCCTCGGACAGGCGGTTCAAGGTGCGCCTTAGCCCGTAGATCTGGTCGAGCAGCGGCAGGACGACGGCGAGCGCGTCTTCGTCGATCTCGACATCGCGGCGGAGATCGCAGATGAGTTCGACGCGCGCGACGTCGGTCTCGCTGAACACATACGCCTCGCCGTCGCGCGACGGCAACACCCAGGCGCGCTCGATCCAGGAGACGAGCTCGACGCGGTCGACGCGGCAGCGCGCGATCACCTCGTCCAACCCGATCACGGCGTCATTCCCGCCTTGCGCCGCGCGTCGTCCTTGCGTGTCGGTGCCCAGCGCCGCACGAAATCCTCGAGTTCGGCGTCCGGCGCGTCGGGCAGCACGACCTTGAGGCGCACATACTGATCGCCCCGCGTCTTGCTGCGCTGGTCGAGCACGCCGCGCCCCTTGAGGCGGAGCGTGGTTCCGGTG
>DASWLB010000105.1:0-8731 GCA_036396315.1 Alphaproteobacteria bacterium | reverse complement strand
GGCTCGCGAAGGATGCCGTCTGGATCGGCGTCCTGCTCACCGTCATGTCGTTCTCGTGGCTGCCGCACCGCGCGCGCGCGGCGGGCGATCTCATCGCTCCCGGTTTCGTCGTGCTCCTCCTCGCCAATGCCGCGTACGACGCTGCCCGCGCCGAGGGGCTCGCGGCGCCGTTCGGCCTCCTCGGCGCCGAGGCAGGCATGGCGCTCCACCTCGCGCTCGCGGTCGTCGGGCTGCTCTTGGTCGAGAACCTCTTCCGCAACACAGTCCCCGCGCGGCGCTGGAACATCAAGTTCCTCTGCATCGGCCTCGGCGCCATGTTCGCCTACGACCTGTTCCTGCATTCGGAGGCGCTCCTCTACCGGCGCGTCGACGCCTCGCTCGCCGATGCGCGCGGCTTCATCAGCGCGCTCGTCGTCCCCCTGATCGCGGTCTCGGCCGCGCGCAATCCGCATTGGTCGCTCGACGTGTTCGTCTCGCGGCGCGCGATCTTCCACTCCTCGACCCTGATCGGGGCCGGCATCTACCTGATCGCGATGGCGGGCGCCGGCTACTTCCTCGGTCAATTCGGCGGCGACTGGGGCCCGATCCTGCAGGCCGTGTTCCTGTTCGCGGCGGCCGTTCTCCTCGTGCTCGCCGTGTTCTCCGGCCAGTTCCGCGCCTATGTCCGGGTCAACTTGAGCAAGCACTTCCTCACCTATCGCTACGACTACCGCGAGGAATGGTTGCGTCTCATCCGCACGATCTCCTCGATCGGGCTTCCCGGCGGGCTGCCGGTGCGCATCATCAACGCGGTTGCCGACGTCGTCGATTCGCCGGACGGCGTGCTCTTCCTGCGTCGCGAGGGCGACCGGTTCGCCGTGGGCGGCAGTTGGAACAGCTCGGCTTGGCAATTGCGCGAGCTGGAGCGCGACCTCGACCCCGCGTTCGTGCAGTTCCTCGAGGAACGCCAGTGGATTATCGATTTGAACGAAGCGCAGGCCGCGCCCGAGCGGTACGCCCCGCTCGCCGTTCCCGAGTGGATTGCCGCGCTCCGCCGAGCGTGGCTCATCGTGCCCCTGATGCACCACGACTGGCTGCTCGGATTTCTCCTGCTTGGCCGGCCGCGCGCGCCGCGCGACCTCAACTGGGAAGATTACGATCTCCTGAAAACCGTTGGGCGTCAGGCCGCGAGCTACCTGTCCGAGCACCAGACGGCCCAGGCGCTGGCCGATTCCCGCCAGTTCGACCAGTTCAACAAGCGCTTCGCCTTCGTGCTGCACGACGTGAAGAACCTCGTGAGCCAGCTTTCGATGGCGCTTGCGAACGCCGAGAAGTACCGGGGCAACGAGGCGTTCTACGACGACATGCGGACCACGGTGAAGGAATCGGTGGACAAGATGAACCGCCTGCTCGTCCGGCTGCACGAGGGCGGGCTCGCCGCCAAGGCGACGACGGCCGTGCCCCTCGCCGACGTGCTGCGCTCGACGGTCGAGCGCACGGCGTGCCCCGACCGCGATCTCCGCTTCGACTGCCGCGCGGCGGACGTGCAGGTGGTCGCCGACCGAGACCGGCTTCAGGCGGTGATCGCTCACCTCATCGACAACGCGATCGACGCGACGCCGGCGGGCGCGGGCCGCGTCGCGGTGCGGCTCACCGCGTTCGGCAGCGACGCGGTGATCGAAGTCGAGGACAACGGCAAGGGCATGGAGCCCGCCTTCGTGCGCGACGAGCTGTTCAAGCCCTTCAAAACCACAAAGAATGGAGGCTACGGCATCGGCGCCTACGAAAGCCGCGAGTTCGTCCACGAACTGGGCGGACGCATGGACGTCGAAAGCGAGCTCGGCAAGGGAACCACCGTGCGCATCCGGCTGCCGGCGATCGGCGTGGCGCGGACGGGCGCCGAGGCGAAGCGGAGAGCGGAACTGCGATGAGCGAGGACAAGAAGACGCTGCTCGTCGTCGAGGACGACACGGGAATTCAGCGCCAGCTGCGCTGGGCGCTCGACGAATACGGGGTGGTGTTCGCTACCGACCGCGAATCGGCGGTTGCCCAGTTCCGCGCCGAGGTGCCTTCCGTCGTCACCGTCGATCTTGGCCTGCCGCCCGATCCCGACGGGGCGAGCGAGGGCTTCGCGGTGCTGCAGGAGATTCTCGCGCTCGCGCCCGATACCAAGGTCATCGTCGTCACCGGCAACGACACGCGCGAGCACGCGATCCGGGCGGTCGCGCACGGCGCCTACGATTTCTACAAGAAGCCGATCGATGCAAACGAGCTCGCGCTCATCCTGCGCCGCGCCTTCTATCTCGCCGAGCTCGAGGACGAGAACCGCCGCCTCATCCAGTCGCGCCGCCACACACCGCTCAACGGCGTCATCACCGGCTGCCCCGAGCTGCTCAAGATCTGTCGGCTGATCGAGAAGGTCGCGCCGGCCGACGTCGGCGTCCTCATCCTGGGCGAGAGCGGTACCGGCAAGGAACTGTTCGCCCGGGCGCTGCACGAGCTGTCTGCGCGCAAGGACAAGCCGTTCTCGGCGATCAACTGCGCCGCCATCCCGGAGAGTCTGGTCGAAAGCGAGCTGTTCGGCCACGAGAAGGGCGCCTTCACCGGCGCGATCAAGCAATCCAAGGGCAAGATCGAGTTTGCCGACCAGGGCACCCTGTTCCTCGACGAGATCGGCGACGTGCCGGCGGGGGCGCAGGTCAAGCTCCTGCGCTTCCTCCAGGAGCGTATCATCGAGCGGGTCGGCGGCCGTCAGCAGATTCCGGTCGATGTGCGCGTCGTTTGCGCGACCAACCAGGACATCGAACAACTGATCGCGCAGGGTAGGTTCCGCGAGGACCTCTACTACCGGCTGAGCGAGCTGGTCATCAAGGTGCCGCCGCTCCGCGCCCGCAACGGCGACTCGGAGCTGCTTGCCCACAGCTTCCTCCAGATGTTCAACGAGGAGCACGGGCGCAACGTGCGCGGCTTCACGAGCGAGGCGCTCGCCGCGGTCGCGGCGCACGGCTGGCCGGGCAACGTGCGCGAACTCGAAAACCGCGTGAAGCGCGCCGTCATCATGGCCGACGGGCAGCGGGTCACGCCCGCGGATCTCGACCTCGTCGCGCCCGACGAGGTTCCCGACGTGCTTAACCTTGCCCAGGCGCGCGAGGAAGCGGAGCGCCGCGAGATCCCGCGGGCGCTGTCGCGCGCCGAGGGCAACATCTCGCAGGCGGCGAAGCTTCTCGGCATCAGCCGCCCGACGCTGTACGACCTCATGCGCCAGCACAATATCAAGGTGTGACGCGACGCCCGGCCACTGCGACCATGGAGGCATCGTCATGACGACAAGATCCTGGCCACACGGCCCCCGCGCGCTGGTGCGCGCGGCCGGCATCGCCCTCATGATCGCCGCCGTCGCCGGGCCGGCCCTGGCGGCCAGCGCGGACGAGGAGCGCTCGCAGCGCTATCTGCGCGAGGCCCAGGATCTGTTCGCGAAGCGCGATCTCAACGCGGCCGTGATCCAGCTCAAGAACGCCCTCAAGTCCGACGCCGGCAACGTCCCGGCGCGGCTCCTGCTCGCCGAGATCTATCTCAGGCTCGGCCAGGGCGCCTATGCGGAGAAGGAGCTGACGGTCGCCCACCAGAGGGGCGCACCGTTCGGGGACGTTCTCACCAACCTCGCGCGCGCGTACATGCAGCAGGGGCAGTTCGACAAGGTGCTCGATGAGATCACCCTCGAAAAGGCGGGCGACGCCCATCGCATCGACGCGCTCGTCGCGCGCGGCGACGCGCAGCTGGGCAAGCGCAGCATCGAGGAGGCGGAGCAGTCCTTCCGCGAAGCGCTCGAGCTCAAACCCGACGAGGTGCGCGCGCTCGCCGGTCTCGCCCAGTGTCTGGGAAACCGCGGCAAGCTGGCCGATGCCGAACAGCTCGTCGATAAGGCGCTGGCGATCGACGCGAACTACGTCGATGCGCTGGTGCTGAAGGGCGAGCTCAGGCGGAACGCCCGGGACCTCGCGGGCGCCCTGCCCTTTTTCGAGCGGGCGGTCGCCGAACGCCCCACCTCGCTCATCGCGCGGCTGAGCCGCGCAGCGACCTTGATCGACCTCAACCGCGAGGCGGAGGCCGATCCCGACCTTCGCACCGTGCTGTCCTTGATGCCGAAGCATCCGATGGCGCGCTACCTGCATGCGCTCAGCCTGGCCAAGCGCAAGGACTATGCCGGGGCGCGCGACGTGCTGCAGGACACCGGCACCGCGCTCGACGATCACATGCCGGCGCTGTTCCTCAGGGGCGTCGTCGCCTACGCGCTCAACCAGCCGGAACAGGCGATCACCAACCTCGCGCGCTACCTCGATCGGTCGCCGCGAAATTTGCGTGCGCGCAAGATCCTGGCCGGCGCCTATCTGCGCACGAACCAGCCGGGACGGGTGATCGATCTGCTCGATTCGGCGGTCAAGACCGAGCCCAACGACGCCCAGCTGCAGTTCATGCTGGGCAGCGCGTATATGCAGAGGAACGAGGCCGACCGAGCGACGGAGCACTTCGAGCGGGCGGCCGAGATCGCACCCGACGTGGCGCTGATCCGCACTCAGCTCGGGTTGAGCCATTTGGCCCAGGGCCAGTCGCGCGAGGCCGAGAGCGAGCTCGAGGTCGCGCTCGACCTCGACAAGGATTCACGCCAGGCGGGATTCTGGCTTGCCCTCGTCCGGCTCCGCACCGGCCAGTACGACGAGGCGCTCGTTGCCGCCAGCCGGCTGCAACAGGCGATGCCCGACAATCCCGTACCGCTCAACATCATGGGCGCGGCCCATGTCGGCAAGGGCGACCTCGCCAAGGCGCGCGAGATGTTCGGCGAGGCGGTCCGCAAGAAGTCCGATTTCACCGTCGCCCGGGTCAACCTTGCCCAGCTCGACTTGCGCGAAGGCCGCATCGACGACGCGAAGAAGGGTTACACCGACATCCTCAAGTACGACACGCGGAGCGCCGCGGCGCTCATGGGGCTTGCCAATTTGGCGCTGCGCGAGCGCAAGACGGACGAGGCCCAGTCGTGGCTGATGCGGGCTTCCGACGCCAATCCCCGGGCCGTTGTGCCGCAGCTCCAGCTGATTGCCCTCTACAACCAGACCGGGCAGCAGCAGAAGGCGCTTGCGGTCGCGCGCGAGCTCAATGTCGGCGTGCCCGGCAATGCGCGGGTGCTCGAGGCCCTGGGTCGCTCCGAGTTCGCGGCCGGCAACGCTCCGGCCGCCATCGATGCGTTCCGTCGCTTGACCCAGCTCCAGCCGAACTCGGCCCAGGCCCATACGCTGCTCGCTGCCGCGCAGGCTTCGAGCGGCGACGCGGCCGGGGCACGCGTCTCGTTCGCCAGGGCGATCGAGAGCGACACGAAGTCCACGCAGGCCTACGTCGCCCTCGCCGAGCTCGAGATGCGCGAGCAGCACTGGGACGACGCGCTGGCCGTCGCGGCGCGCGTGCGCCAAGCCTTGCCCGAGTCCGCGGTCGGCGATCTGATCGAGGGCGACGTGCGGCTCCGTCAACGCAGCTACGATGCGGCATACGCCGCCTACGAGGCGGGGCTCAAGAAGGAGAACAACGTCACCTTGGTGCTGCGCCGGTTCGCCGCCCAGCGCGCGGCGCAGAAACGGGACGCGGCCTATGCCGAGCTCGAAGCCTGGGTCGACGCCAACGACAATGCCTCGGCGCGCAACATGCTCGCCTCGGGCTACATCAACGACGGCATCTATCCGAAGGCGATCCAGCACACCGAGCGTCTTCTCGCCGTCGAGCAGGACAATCCGGTGCTGCTCAACAACCTCGCCTGGCTGTACCAGGAAACGGGCGACGCGCGCGCCTCAACCTTGGCGGAGCGCGCCTATGCGCGCGCGCCGCAGTCGCCGGCGATCATGGACACGCTCGGCTGGATCCTCGTGCGAAAGGGCGAGACGAGCCGCGGCGTCGAGCTGCTCCGCGAGGCGGCGGCGAAGGCGCCGAATCAGGGCGACATCCGCTTTCACATGGCGGCTGCGCTCGCGCAGGCGGGCAACGCCGCAGAGGCGAAGAAGGAGCTCGAGGACATCCTCGGCGGCGCCGAATCGCTGCAGAACTTCACCAAGCGCAAGGAGGCCGAAGCGCTCCTGCAGAAGCTCACGAGCGGTGACTAGCCGGTTGGCCCTGGACCTCGCCCGCACGCGCGAGCGCGAGCACATCGCCGGGCGTCGCCGGGCGGCCGCCAAGCTCTCCCATGAAGTAGGCGAAATACTGCTCGAACCGCTCGAGGAACCTGGCAAGTGCCGGCGTGTCGGGGGTGTAGGGCGTGTTGCCGGGCGCGAGCGAGGGGCTGTGATAGGTGAAGCTGAAGACGCGATGGCCGGCCGCGATCAGCCGGCCGGTCAGGCGCTTCATCTCCGCGACCGTCATGCCCTCGGGCGACAGCCGGATGCGCTCGAGGATTCCCAGGCGCGCGAGCAGACCCGGGACGCGCAAGCGCCGGGCGGCGGGCGTGACCGCGGGCCAGTACAGCGTTCGCCCGAACCGGGAAAATGCGCCGACGAATCCGGCGGTGACCGGCAGTTCGAGCAAAGACCGGTTGCGGCCGAACCAGTAGGGGTCGGCGCCGCAGTGCCGGAAGTCGGGCCCTTCGTCCTCCGAGAGGTCGGTCCAGGCGACGACGCTCGCGTCGATTTCATAGCCGAGGGCATCGAGGATTCCTGCCGTCGCCCGCCCGACGCCGTAGCGCCCCGCCTTGTAGAGCGTGGGCCGGACGCCAAAGCTCGCCTCGATCGCGCCGGTGAGCCGCGCGAGCTTCTCGCGCTCGAGCGAAGGCGGCAGGTTTCCGGGGTAGGAGTTGAAGTTGGTGACCGTCTCCTCGTGCGGCGGGTTCACCCACGGGTGGAGATGCGCGCCGATGCCGCAGCGCCCGTCCGCGAAGATCTCGCGGAGCGGGCGGAATCCGTCCTCCCGGGTCGCGACCGGATAATCCAGCACATAGGTCGGCGTGATCCCGTAGCGCTCGAAGATCGGGTGCGCCTTGGCCTGGGACGCCATTGCGCGGACCGAGACGGCATCGCGCGACAGCGGCCGCGACCAGTCGAACTCCTCCTCGGTGTCGACGATGACGACGAGCAGCGGGGAAGGCGCAGCGATGTGCGCGGGGCGCCACCCGGCAGGGTCCAACATGCGGCTCGCGTTCCTCGCGGCGGGCGGGGCCGGCGCGGTTAACCTATTGGTTATTCGAATTTTTCCATGATACTGGCTGGCCGTCACGACGACAAGACCGCGCCCGAGGCACGCCGCTCCGCCATGCCCGACCCGCCGCACATCCTGCACGTGTTCCCGTCCTTCGGTCTTGGCGGCGTACCGATCCGCATCGCGACCATCGTCAACGATCTTGGCGCCGCCTTCCGCCACACCGTGATCGCGCTCGACGGCGCGTTCGCGAGCCGGAACCGCATCGAACCCGCGGTGCGCATCGCGTATCTCGATCCGGCGATCGACAAGGCGCGGCCGCTCCAGGGTGCTGTGCGGGTGCTCGCGACGCTCCGCCGGCTGCGGCCGGATCTGCTCGTGACCTACAACTGGGGCTCCATCGAGTGGGCGGCGGTGAACCGGCTCGCGCGCGTCGCCCCGCACCTCCACCTCGAAAGCGGCTTCGGCCCGGAAGAGGCGGAGCGTCAGATCGGGAGGCGGGTGCGCGCCCGCCGTTTCGCGCTTGCGCGGGCGCGGCGCGTAGTCGTGCCGTCGCATAGCCTGGTGCGCATCGCGACCGAGGTCTGGCGGCTCGATCCCGGACGGATCGCCTACGTCGCGAACGGCGTCGATTGCGAGAGATTCGCCGCGCCGCCCGATCCAGCCCTTGTGCCCGGTTTGACGCGCCGCGACGGCGAGGTCGTCGTCGGCACGGTCGCGCCGCTCCGCGCCGAGAAGAATCTCGGCCGGCTGGTGCGCGCCTTCGCCCGCGTCGCACCGGGCCGGAACGCGCGACTCCTCCTCGTCGGCGACGGGCCGGAGCGCGCCGGCCTCGCCCGGCTCGCCGCCGAGCTCGGGATCGCGGACCGCACGCTGCTTCCGGGTCACGTCGAGCGGCCGGAACGGGTCTACGGACTGATGGACGTGTTCGCCATGTCGTCGGACACCGAGCAGATGCCGAACAGCCTGATCCAGGCGATGGCCGCGGGCCGCGCGGTCGTCGCCACCGACGTGGGCGACGTGCGTCAGATCGTTGCGCCCGAGAACGGGCCTTTCGTCGTGCCCTGCGCCGACGAGGCCGCCTACGACCGCGCGCTCGCCCGGCTGATCGACGATGCCGCGCTGCGCGCCGATCTCGCGGAGCGCAACCAGGCACGCGCGCGCGAGGTGTACCCCCAGGAGCGCATGTTTGCCGCCTATCGTGCGATCTTTGCCGAGGCGACATCGCGGAACGGGACCCGCGCCGCGTGAGGGTGCTGTCCTTCACCTCGCTCTACCCGAGCGCGTCCAACCCGACCCACGGCGTGTTCGTCGAGAACCGTCTGCGCCACCTTGCCGCGACCGGCCGCGTCGAGCTGCGCGTCGTCGCGCCGGTGCCGTGGACGCCGCCCCTGGTCGGCCGGCTCGCGCGCTATCGCGCCTTCGCCGCGACCCCGGCGATCGAGGAGCGCCACGGCATACCGGTCGCGCACCCGCGCTACCCGTCGATTCCCCGCATCGGCATGGCGGTCGCCCCGTTCCTGATGTACGGCTGGACCGTGCGCGCGCTCCGCGCCGAGATCGCGAGCGGCTTCGACTTCGACCT
>DASWLB010000104.1:0-1787 GCA_036396315.1 Alphaproteobacteria bacterium | reverse complement strand
CATCGCCCATGCCCGTATTGAGTCCGAACCCGCCCGAGGGCGAGTTCTGGTGGGCGCAATCGCCGGCAAGGAACACGCGCCCGAAGCGGAAGCGTTCGACCACGTGGTTGCGCCGGACCCAGCCGAGCACGTTGAGGGTTTCGAACGGGAAGTCGCGCCCCATGGCGCGGCGCAGCATCGCCGCCGGGTCGATCGTCTTGGCATCGACGAAGGTCTTGGTCCCCTGGATGCCGAGCCGCCACAGATCGTGGCCGTCCATGGTGACGATCGAGGCCCACACGCCCTCGGGCTGCACCAGGAAATAGATCGCGGCCTTGCCCATGCGGTGGTACCGCCACAGCGCCGGCGTCTTGAAGAACACGTTGATCGGGTAGCCGAGCACCGGCCGCTCTGCGATCGCCATGCCGAGCATTCGCCCGATCGAGGAATGCCCGCCGCAGCAGGCGACCAGGTAGCGCGCGCGGATGCGCTCGGTGGCGCCCGACCGAACGTCGTTGACGGTCGCGGTGACGCCGTCCGCGTCCTGCTCGAACGACTCGAATCGGCAGGAATAGCGGAGCCGCACGGTGGGGAACCTCTCGGCGCAGGCGCGCAGCACGGGATCGAAGAAAATTTGGTTGCAACGCTGCGGTCGCTCCGGGCTCGTCTCGGTCGGGTCGAGCCCACCATGGTGCGGCCGCTCGATGCGCGCGATCTCGTAACCGTTCATGTCGGTCGCATAGACCACCGTGTGCGGGTAGTCGGGCGGCGTCGCGACCGCGCGCACGGCCTCGGCGATGCCCCAGCGGCGGCAGAACTCCATGGTGCGCGCGTTTTCCGCCGTGGCGCGCGGATGGAAGATCGTCGAATCCGTCCGCTCGATCAGCAGGCAGCGGATTCCGCGCCAGCCGAGTTCGGCGGCGAGCGCGAGCCCGATCGGACCGCCGCCGACGATGAGCACCGGTACCGTTTCCATCGCGCGAAATCTAGCACGTCACTCGCTCTGCTATACTCGCGCCATGCCCGTGACGATCGATGACATTCGTGCCGCCGCCGACGCGATCCGCGGCTCGGTCGTCGAGACGCCGTGCGTGAAGTCCGAGACCTTGTCCCAGATCGCCGGCGCCGAACTGTTCCTCAAGCTCGAGAGCCTGCAGTACACCGCCTCGTTCAAGGACCGCGGCGCGCTCAACCGCATGCTCGCGCTCGCACCGGAGGAGCGCGACGCAGGCGTCATCGCCATGTCGGCCGGCAACCACGCTCAATCGGTCGCCTATCACGCGCGAAGGCTCGGCGTGCCGGCGACCATCGTCATGCCCAAGGCGACGCCCTTCGTGAAGATCCGCAACACCGAGATGCTGGGGGCGGAGATCGTGCTCCACGGTGACTCGCTCGAGGAGGCATCGGACCACGCGAACGGTCTCGCCCGAGAGGAGGGGCTCACCTTCATCCACCCCTACGACGACGACCTCGTCATCGCCGGTCAGGGCACGGTCGGGCTCGAGATGCTCGATTCGGTGCCCGATCTCGAGATGGTGGTGGTGCCGGTCGGGGGCGGCGGGTTGATTGCCGGCGTCGCGACCGCCGTCAAGGCGTTGCGGCCCGAGATCGAGGTCTATGGCGTCGAGGCGGCGCTCTGCCCGTCGATGCGCGAGGCGCTCGCCGGGCAGCGGCCGTCGGCGCACGGGCTCACCATCGCCGAAGGCATCGCGGTGAAGACGCCGGGCATGCGGACGTTGCCCATCGTCGAGGCGACGGTCGAGGACATCCTGCTCGTCGCCGAGGGCGAGATCGAATACGCCGTCCAC
>DASWLB010000103.1:0-2219 GCA_036396315.1 Alphaproteobacteria bacterium | reverse complement strand
ACCAGATGGTTGCGGAAGGCGTACACGAAGCGGATCAGCCGGCCGGCCTCGTGCGGCACGAGCTCGCGCCAGTTGGCTCGGCCGGGCGAGGCGACCGGCGCCTCGACGATCTTGAAGTCCTCCGCCCCGTCGGCATTGGTGCGGATGATGAAGCGGTCCCCTTGGTGCGACACGTCGTACAGATGTCCGGTCTCGCGCGCGGCGATCAGGAACGGCGCGCTCGCCGGCGCGTCGGCGTCGATGCAGCGTACCTCGGACGTTGTCGAGTGTCCGTACGCCTCGATCAGCACGAAGCGGCGGCTCTCGGTCTGGCTGATCGAGAGATAGAAGGCGGGGTCGGGATCCTCGTGCACCAGCACGTCGTTCGCCGGGTCTTCGCCGAGCACGTGGCGGTAGACGCGGCACGGCCGGTGGTGCTCGTCGAGCGCGGTGTAGAACAGGGTGCGCGAATCGTTCGCCCACACGATGTCGCCCTGGGCATTGGTGATGCGCTCGTCGCGGTCCTCGCCGGTCGCGAGATCGCGCAGATGCACCGTGTGGTATTCCGAACCGTTGAAATCGACCGTGTAGGCGAGGCGGCGGTGGTCGGGGCTGTGCTCGCACGAGGCGACGCGGAAGTAGGGGCGGGTCTCAGACCCGCCCCTACGCGCTTCGACGTTGCCGTCGAGCAGCACCTCTTCGCCCGTCCCGTCGGCGCGGCTGCGGCAGAACACCGGGTGTTGTCCGTCGGTCTCGTGGCGGGTGAAGTAGCTGTAGGCGCCGTCGCGCGCCGGAACCGTCGAATCGTCCTCCTTGATGCGCCCCTTCATCTCGGCGAACAGCCGCGCGCGGAGCGCATCGAGCGGCGCGAGCATGGAGGCGGTGTGGGCGTTCTCGTCCTCGAGGTAGGCGCGGATGTCGGCGGGCAGGGTGTCGGGGTCGCGCATGACCTCCTGCCAGTTCTCCGCCCGGAGCCAGGCGTAGTCGTCCACCCGGCGCTCGCCGTGGCGCTCGGATGCGACCGGACGCTTCTGCGCCACGGGCGGCGACGCGGTCTTGGCGAGAACCTGGTCCAATCTCAACCCTCCGCCGCGACCGGGATCGGCGACAGCGCCTTGGGGCGGCCCAGCCCTTCGGACTGGACGCGCGATTGGGCCGCCTCGAGGATCATGCGCAGGAGGTCAGCATAGCCGTTCCCCGCGAACCCCGCCATCAAGGCCATCTTGCCGTCCCAGCACCAGGCCGGATTCGGGTTTACTTCCAACAGCTTGATCTCGCCGTCCGCGTCCGCGCGGAAATCGACCCGGGCATAGTCGCGGCAATCCAGCCGCTCGAACATGACGCGCGCGTAGTCGGCGAGGCGCCGGCGCGTCGTCTCGTCGATCCGCGCCGGGCGATACTTGATCTCGGTGAAATAAGGCGAGCCCGGCACGAACTTCGACTCGTAGGACAGGATCTTCGGCAGGTCGGGATCGAGCCCGGAATAGTCCACCTCGAGCGGCGGCAGCACGTTGAACCCGAGGCCGGGATTGCCGATCAGCCCGACCGAATATTCGGCGCCGGTGAGGTATTCCTGGATCAGCGCGTCGCGCCCCGGCAGCATCTTGCGCAGCCCGTCGATGTAGGCGAGCGCCTCCTCGGCGCTGTTGACGACCGAGGCGGCGGTGATGCCGACCGAGCCGTCGGCGCGGTTGGGCTTGATCAGGGCCGGGAACATCGACGGAATCTCGCCCGCCGGCGCGGTCATGTCGTAGTACGCCTCGCGCGGCACCGGCACGCCGTGCGCGACCGCGAGGGCGCGCACCAGCGACTTGTCGTAGCACATGCCGAGGCATGTCGGGCCGGCGCCGGTGTAGGGCACCTCGAGCAGGTCGAGGAGCGCCGGCAGCTCGAGTTCGCGCATCGCGTCGTTCTTGTAGCCGTTGTCGCACATGTTGAATACGAAGGCCGGGCGCCGGCGCACCAGCTCCTCGAGCAGGCTCGCATGGTCGTCGATGTAGGCGAAGCGGTACTGCCCGAGCGTCGCCAGCGCCGCCTTCATCCTGTCGACCGCCTCGAAATCCTCCGGCGTGTAGCGGTCGCCGAGCTTCATGCTGTCGGCCATGCGCGGATCGCCCAGGATCACCGTGACCTCGGGGAACAGCGGGCGGAGCGGCGCGGGCTCCGGCACCCTGGCGCGCGGCGACTCGGCGATCACCCAAATGCGGCGGCGCTGGGATTCGGGCGCGTCTTCGGGCGCG
>DASWLB010000102.1:0-4038 GCA_036396315.1 Alphaproteobacteria bacterium | reverse complement strand
GCGCGAAACGCCTCGCCCGCGTCCGCTGGATATTCCTGCCGGAAGCGCCAACACGGCTCCTCCGTCGACAACCCGTCGGCGCCGGCGAGCTCCGCGTTCTTGCGGAACGCCCAGAAGAGCCGGTCGGGCGCGAGCCCGTGGAGCGCGCCATATTCGGCGAAGCTCGGCGGCGGCAACCAGTCGTCCGGCGGCGCCGTCCGGTAATCCTCGTGATGGAACCAGGGGATGAACACCGCGCCGTAACCGTTTTCACGCCGCTCTGCCGCCTGCCACATGTTGAAGAACAGCCCGCCCGCACCGCGCGCCGTCGATTCGAGCCACACCTCGGTCCCGTCGGCGTCGGGCACCGCCTGCAACACGCCCGCGGCGTGCTCCTCGGCGGCGCTCCATTGCGCCACCTCGGACCCGTGGAAGAACTGGATCGTGTCCGACCTGCCGACTCCCGCCGCCCTCGCCGTGCCGACGCGGTAGCCGGAATCGAGCAGCCCGAACTCGAGCTCGTGCGCGTTCGAGGCGCGGATCGCGCAGCGCACGAGATCCGGGCAGTTTTCGTGAAACCGCTTGGCGATGGAGAACAGGTTGCGCGTCGCCTGGTCGCGATGGGTCAGGATGAAGGCCCTGACGCCGAAGCGATGCGTCACCTTCCAGTAGAACCGTCCCTCGACGTACGTCGAAACGCCGGGCTGACGCGCCTTGAGCACGATGGCGCGAACCCTCCCGGTCTCCGCGAGCTGCGCCTCGGCGCTTTCGTGCAGTCGAGACTGGACCGCGTTCAAACGGAACGGCGCGATCCCGCCAGACTTGGGCCGGATCCACAGGCTCCGTGAGGCATAGTGGGCGAAGTCGTCCTTGAGCCGTCGATAGATCGCGCGCTCGCGATCGCTGAGCGACACCCCTACTCCAGCTCCTTCAACCGGTCTTCGTGACGCATCGCTGCGGCGCTCGGCGCCTCGCCCGTGCCGCAGCGAGGATGCACGTAGGGCGCGGCCGCCTTCGCGATATCGCTGACGAGTTTCAGCTTCCTGAGGTCGGCGGCCGCGTTGCCGTTGAACGTCTCTTTCGACAGTGCGCGCATTGCCGCGAGCAGCACGTCGAGCGGACTCGGGTCCGTAGCGTCCATCTTCGCTCCGATCTGCGGTTGGCGAGATTCGACGGCGTCGCATCGCGCGACGCCGGAAAAGAAGAGACCCGCGTCGCCGAAGCTGCGCGGGCCTCTTGCCCGGTGGTATGGGACTGCTGCTGCTCCGGCGCTATGGGTCGCGCCCAGGCCCAACTCCAACCGTAAACCATTTTATACACGAAGGTGCAGCGCTTGTCAAGGACTATGTTCCTTTTTTGCGCCGACCCCGTGGATAATGCAAAGGCCCGCCAGCGGCGGGCCTTTGCTTCGGATCATGGCGTGCCTTCTACACGCCCGTGCAGCGGTTGTCAAGTACTTTTTTCCTAGATTTTACGACGGCCGCGCACCTGCGCGAGAACGCCCAGCGCGGCGACCAGAACGCCCTGTGCCGCGTAATAGCGCAACGGCCGCCCCTGCCAGGCGTCGCTATTCGACCATTCGCGCAGCGATTCTTCGAGCCCGACGATATGCCACACCGCGCGAGCGGCCGGGCTGGTCATGCCACCGAGCGCATCGAGGTCGCGCAGGATCCGCCGCCGCGCGCCCTCGTGGCCGGGCGAAGCGTCGGCCGCACGCGGCGCATCGACGCGCACGAGCGACGAGGTGCGCAGGCCGGACAGGTGCGCCGCGCGGAAGTCGCGCGCGAACGCCTGCGCCGCGAGCGCCATGTCCGGAGTGATCGTGCCATTGCGCTCGAGCTGGCCCACCGTATCGACGATGCGATGATGCGACACGATGCGCGACTGCGGATCGCCTTCGGTGACGAGATCGGCCGTGCGGCCGCCGGGAAGGCGGATGTTCTCGATGCGCCAGTCGCGCGGCGTTCCCGGCGTGGCGCGAGAGGAGGCAGCCGGCTCACGCGCGGTCATCGGAATCTCCCGCGGCAATATCGCGCAGCGCCTCGACGAGCGCGCGGCGGCGCCGCTCCATGCCGCGCCACCTTCGGCACAGCACGTAGTGTGCGGCGCACCAGTTGCCGAGATGGACCGGCTTCCCGCAATAGGTCCACCCGCCGGTCGCGACATCGGCGACGATGTACAGGCACCCGTCGGGATTCTGGCCGGGTACCGGATCGGGCGGCGGCGGGATGGGTCCCTGGCGATCGCCGCTCGCGGGAGGGACGTGACACTGTCCGGAGGGCGACGCATCGGGCGTTTCCCCGTGCGCCTTCGCGGGCACGGGGATGTCGATGGAGAGGAACTCGATCATATTTACTTATTACGATATTCGTTATACAATGTCAAGCACGATTTTACGAAATCTGTAACTCCCAGGGGATAACGTCGCGCGCATGGCCGAGGGCGTCCCGGACAAGTCGTGGTTCCAGCAGCGGCTCAAGGAGCTGGGGAAATCCCAGCGCGGCCTCGCCGCCCATCTTGGACTCGCCGACGCGCGCGTGACCGAGATATTCAACAACCGGCGGCGGGTTTCGTACGACGAGGCGGTCGATCTGGCCGAGTTCCTCGAATGCGGCCTCGAGGAGATCGTCGGCCGGCTCGGCAAGACCTATGTTGCGCAGTCGGGCCACCGCATTCCCGTGGTCGGCTATGTCGGCGCGGGCGAGGTCATCTATCCGCTGGACGATCATGCGCAAGGCGCAGGCCTTGACGAAATCGAGCCGCCGCCCGACGAGTCCGACGGCAGCTTCGCCGTCGCGGTCCGGGGCAACTCGATGGCGCCGCGCTTCAAGGACGGCGAGTATCTCGGCTACTCGCGCGAAAGAGGGCTCAATCCGGAACGCTGCTTCGGCACGGAATGCGTGGTCCAGACCGCGGACGGCCGCAAGCTCGTGAAGATTCTCGAGCGCGGCAGCCGTCCGGGTGTGTTCACCCTGGTGTCGGTGAATGCCGCGGTGCCGATCGAGCACGATGTCGTCCTCGACTGGATCGCGCCCGTCGTGTGGCACCGGCTGCGAGGCTAGGTACTACGCGTTTCGCAAACCCGACTTGACATTTAATTACGCAAATCGTAATATTCAACTATGGTTCGAGGCTCGCGAACGGCGCGCCTAGGATCAATCACCCAGACATTTCCCGGAGATACCTTGATGATTCGGCGACGCGCCGGGCTTTCCCGGCTGGCCGAACTCGAGCGGCGCTACGACGCGCTGCCCGAGTGGGCGCGACGCGAGAAGTTGACCGAGATCGAGCGGCTCGAGCGCAAGGTTGCGGCGATGGAGCGGCTGATGCGCGAGAACGATCGCATAATCGCCGACAACCTCGAGCGGATGCGGCACCTGCGCGCGCGCTACGAACGGAACCGCGTTGCGTTCGCCGCGGCGCTCGAGGCCGATCGCGCGGCGCTTCGGTTGCTTCGCGCGGCGCACAGCGACGAGATGCCGTGATGGTCGCAACGAAATATCCACAAAGACTGCCGATCGGTTAACGGTGCCGTAAGACCCGTGGCGTAAGACCGACGGAGAGCGCGTCCGGGGGGGCGCGCCGTAACGGGGGTTACGGTCTTGGGGCTAGCACGGTAACGCGGACCAGCCTGGCTGGCCGCATTCTTGCGATCATGGCGCTCTACGCCGGCTCGCCTCCTGCTTGGGGCGAGGAGATCGCCCGCGCATTTGCGGCATCCGATGCGCATGTCCTGCGCGTCCTCGTGCTGCCGCGCGCAACCTATGCATTCGACGACGGGTCCGGCGAGGAACCGGCCGCCGCCGTCGATGCCGTTCCGTTGCCCCAACCGCGCGGACGGCCCCCATCGGACACGCCGCGCTACGAACCCGAAAGCGATGGCCGGCTGGATGCCGAAGTGCTCGATACGAGCATCCTGTCGCTCAGGGTGATGGGGCGTGTCGTCGATGCCGCCGGCACCGAGGTTTCATCCGACGCCGACGCGCCGGATACTCGAACCTATCGCGGATCGATCGCCGTTTCGGCGCTTGAGGACCGGCTGCGCTTGACGAGCGGCTA
>DASWLB010000101.1:0-4074 GCA_036396315.1 Alphaproteobacteria bacterium | reverse complement strand
GCTGCCGCTCCTGGAGGCGGTCGTGCAATCCGCCAAGCCGCTGCTGGTCGTTGCCGAGGACGTCGAGGGCGAGGCGCTTGCCACGCTCGTCGTCAACAAGCTGCGTGGCGGCCTGAAGGTCGCGGCCGTCAAGGCGCCGGGCTTCGGCGATCGCCGCAAGGCGATGCTCGAGGACATCGCGATCCTCACCGGCGGCCAGGTCGTGTCCGAGGACCTCGGCATCAAGCTCGAGAACGTCAACCTGCAGATGCTCGGCAAAGCAAAGAAGGTCTCGATCGACAAGGACAACACCACGATCATCGGCGGCGCAGGCAAGAAATCCGAGATCGAAGGGCGGTGCAACCAGATCCGCGCCCAGATCGAGGAGACGACGTCGGACTACGACCGCGAGAAGCTGCAGGAGCGGCTCGCCAAGCTCGCGGGCGGCGTGGCGGTGATCCGGGTCGGCGGCGCCACCGAGATCGAGGTGAAGGAGCGCAAGGATCGAGTCGAGGACGCGATGCACGCGACCCGCGCCGCGGTCGAGGAAGGCGTCGTTCCGGGCGGCGGCGTCGCGCTGCTCTACGCGACCAACGTGCTCAACAAGCTCAAGCCCGACAACCAGGACCAGCGCGTGGGCGTCGAGATCGTGCGCAAGGCGTTGCAATGGCCGCTGCGCCAGATCGCCGAAAACGCCGGGCGCGACGGCGCGGTGGTCGCCGGCAAGCTGCTCGACGGCAAGTCGATCACGCAGGGCTACGATGCCCAGAACGACGAGTTCACCGACATGATCAAGGCGGGCATCGTCGACCCGACCAAGGTGGTGCGCACGGCGCTGCAGGACGCATCCTCGGTCGCCGGGCTGCTGATCACCACCGAGGCCATGGTCGCCGAGAAGCCCGAGCCCAAATCCGCCATGCCGGGAATGCCCCCGGGCGGCATGGGCGACATGGGCATGTAGGACACCGAGACAGACGCAACGTCACACAAGAGGCCCACAAGGGCCGACTTCCGGGGCCGCGCGAGCGGCCCCTTTTCTTTGCCGATTCGCTTGCCCGGCGGCGCGAGTTCTGCTGATTGGTGCGCATGATCCCCGACATCGAGCGCGTTGCCGCCCTGATCCGCGAGGTCGCGGCCGAGGAGATCGTGCCGCGCTTCAACGCGCTCGCCGCCGAAGACGTGCGCGAGAAGCGGCCCGGCAATGTCGTGACGACCGCCGACCTCGCGGCGGAGGCTCGCCTCATCGACGGTCTCACGGCTCTTGCGCCCGGCTCGACCGTCGTCGCCGAGGAGATGTTCGAGGCCGATCCCTCGATCGTCGCGCGGCTGCAAGGCGAGGCGGCGGTCTGGGTGATCGACCCGGTGGACGGCACCGCGAACTTCGCCGCCGGGCGCGCGCTGTTCGCCTCGATGGTGGCGCTCGTCGAGCGCGGCCGCGTCGTCGCCGGCTGGATCCTCGACGTGCCTAACGGCGTCATGGCGGTGGCGGAGGAGGGAAGCGGCGCCTTCGCCGATGGGGCGCGCCTTGCCGTCGCTCCACCCGCGCCGCTTCCCGAGATGACCGGCTCGCTCGGTGCCCGCCTGCGCAACGATCCGGCGGTGCGCGACCGCGTCGGTCCGCTGCGCTACGTGCGCTGCGCCGGCATCGAATACCACGCGCTCGCCTCGGGCGCGCTGCACTATGCCTTCTTTCGCCGGGTGCTGCCCTGGGACCATGCCGCCGGCAGCCTGATCCACCGCGAGGCCGGCGGCACCAACCTCGCCTATGCGGGCGAGCCCTATACGCCAGCCGCGCCGCCCGAACAGGGTCTCCTGCTCGCGCCCGACGCCGAGTCCTGGCAGGCGCTCCACGCCGTGATCGCCGCCGCGCTCGCGCGCTGACGCCACGCGCCTTTGCCGCCTACGCACGGCATCGCTAGAATGCCGCGAAAATTTGTGCGGGGGAGCGAACATGGCTAAGGCCGCCTTCATCGGGCTCGGCGTCATGGGATACAAGATGGCGGGCCATCTCGCCGCCAAGGGTCACGACGTCACCGTCCATAACCGCACCGCCGCGAAGGCGAAGGCGTGGACCGCCGAGCACAAGGGCCGCGCCGCCGCGACGCCGCGCGAGGCTGCGCAAGGCGCCGAATTCGTGTTCACCTGCGTCGGCAACGACGACGATGTACGCGCGGTCGTGCTCGGTCCCGACGGCGCCTTCGCCGGCATGGCGCGGGGCGCGGTCCTGGTGGACCACACCACGGCCTCGGCCGGGCTCGCCCGGGAGCTGGCGGCGGAGGGGTCGAAACGGGGTCTCGGCGTGCTCGACGCCCCGGTCTCGGGCGGCGAAGCGGGAGCCAAGAACGGCCGTTTGACCGTGATGGTGGGCGGCGCGACGCCGGTGTTCGAGCGCGCCAAGCCGCTGATGGATGCCTACGGCATCGCCGTGATGCTGATGGGCGAGACGGGCGCCGGCCAGCTCACCAAGATGGTCAACCAGATCTGCATCGCCGGGCTCGTCCAGGCGCTCGCCGAGGGCGCCAACTTCGCCGTCCGCGCCGGACTCGACGCCAGCAAGGTGTTCCAGGTGATTTCCAAGGGCGCCGCCCAGTCCTGGCAGATGGAGAACCGCCATTCCACCATGCTGGAGGGCAAGTACGATTTCGGGTTCGCGGTGGACTGGATGCGCAAGGACCTGGGAATCTGCCTCGCCGAGGCCAACCGCAACGGCGCGCGCCTGCCGGTCACCGCCCTGGTCGATCAGTTCTACAAGGAAGTGCAGTTAAGGGGCGGTAACCGCTACGACACGTCGAGCCTGATGATGCTGCTCGCCCGGCCCTGAACATCCACGCCCACGTTATCGTCAACGGGAGGAAACCATGACGGCCTATTGGATCTCGTTCATCGAAGTCACCGACCCCGACAAGTTCGCCGGCTACGCCAAGGACGCGCCCGCTGCGGTCGCCAAGCACGGCGGCAAGATGGTGGCGCGCGGCGGCAAGACCGTCGGACTCGAGGGCAAGGCGCCGGGACGCATCGCGGTGCTCGAGTTCCCGACCCTCGACGCGGCGGTGAAATGCTACAACTCGCCGGAATACCAGGCGGCGAAGAAGAAGCGCGAAGGCGCCGCCAACTGCACCTTCGTGGTGACCGAAGGGCTGAGCTGAAACCCTGACGACGTGGCGCCCGGCCGCGCCAGACGTGGCCGGGTGCTACCACCTCACTTCAATACCAGTATTCAATTATCTGTTTTTAAGAGATATTCTGTATCATCCTCAGCTTTTCATGGATGATCCCTCTGCAACGCCTTGAAATCACGCGATCTCAAGCTCATATCATGATATCAAAACCGTTTGTAATCATTTGAAATTCATCAGCTATCGCCGCGCTCCGCGCGCTTGACCGCGTCCCACAGCGCGTCCATCTCGGCCAGGTCCGACTGGGCGGGGGTCTTGCCGCGCTCGGCGAGACGCCGCTCGATTCCGCGGAAGCGGCGCTCGAATTTCGCATTGGCGCGGCGCAGCGCCGCCTCGGGATCGCGCTGGAGATGGCGGGCGAGGTTAGCGACGGCGAACAGGAGATCGCCGACCTCGTCCTCGAGCCGGTCGGCGGCGGCGTCTTCCGCGACCGCTTCCTCGATCTCGTCGATTTCCTCGCGAATTTTCGCGACCACCGGGGGCAGGGCGCCCCAGTCGAACCCCACGCGGGCGGCGCGGCTCTGCAGCTTGTGGGCGCGCATCAGGGCGGGAAGGGCGAGGGCGACCCCGTCGAGCGCCCCGGAGCCTTCGGCGGCGCGTTCCGCCGCCTTGTGCCCCTCCCAGGCCAGGGTCTGGGCCTCGGCCGACGTGACCCGGGCGTCGCCGAACACGTGCGGGTGGCGCCGTTCCATCTTGTCGGCGATCGCGTCGGCAACCTCGGTAAAGCCGAATTCACCCCGTTCTTCCGCCATGCGCGCATGGAACACGACCTGGAACAGGAGGTCGCCGAGCTCGCCCTTGAGCGCCGCCATGTCGCCGCGCCCGATGGCGTCGGCAACCTCGTAGGCTTCCTCAATGGTGTAGGGGGCGATTGTCGCGAAGCTCTGTTCGCGATCCCACGGACAACCCGCCACGGGGT
>DASWLB010000100.1:0-2359 GCA_036396315.1 Alphaproteobacteria bacterium | reverse complement strand
CGACGAGCCCGATCTGGACGCCGAGTACGGTGGCGGCGCCGGCCCTGCGCCCCTGGCCGATCGCGTTGCGCAGGATGAGCGCGGTGTCGGGCCCGGGCGAGACGACGATCACCGCGGCGGCGAGCGCGAAGGCGCCGAGCGTCGCGGCCTCGACCGGGATCATCGCGCACCGTCGCGGACGAGCCGGGCAAGCGCGCGCCACGGCCGCTCGTCCCAGAACGCGCCGGCGCGGCCCGACGGCGAGGGCAGCACGTAAAGTGCCGTGCCGCCGACGCGCCTCTCCTGCATTCCGTAAGCGACCGAGCGTTGCGCCAGGAACACGGACGCCGGCCGCTTCGCGGTGAACGCGACGATGCGGGGCTGGAACCGCGCGATCTTGCGCGCGAGCGAAGCGGCGTCGTCGCCGTCTTGCGTGAGTTGGGCGTCGCTGCCCGATTGCGTCTTGTTGAGATCGGTGAGCCCGATGCCGAGCGCGAGCAGCTCGCGCCACTCGTCCGGGCGGAAGCGCCGCGGCGTCAGCCCGACCGCGTACAAGGTCGGCCAGAACTTGTTGCCCGGCCCGGCATAGGGCGCGCCGACGCGCGCCGACACCGCGCCCACCGCCGAGCCGCAGAACACCACGCTCAGGCCCGGCGCCAGCAGATCGGGAAGGATGTAGGGTCTTGTAATGGTCGCCATCAGCGCGCCTATGTCTGGATGGCCGGGTCAGGCCCCCGGCTGCCGTGCCTATGTCCGCCTCAACGTCATCCCGGGTGCTGCGCAGCATGTAATGCTGCGCTGCTAACCCGGGATCGCGACGGCTGCCCGATCCCGGGTCTGCGCTGCACCGCTGCGCGCTGCGGCGCGCCCGGGATGACAGGATTCTTGTGACTCCGACGCGAGTCGCGGTTCGATTGTGTCACCATGAGGCCGGCAGAAATCCGCCCCATGTTTCGATGCCTGAACCATCCTAACCAGACAGCGGTGCGCGCGACCCGGCCATCCATAAGCCGCGCTCTGCAGTTTCGTCACGGCACGATTGTGAAAGAAACACGTGTGCCCGGCAAACGCCCCGGCGATAATCGGAGCCGCGAGCCCGTCAACGCTTCGAGTGCATCATGGCCGTATCGTTCCGCATGTCCGCCCTGTTCGGCGGGATCGGCCGGGCGCTCGCGCACCCGACCTACCGCGACTACTGGCTCGGCAACTCGGTGTCCTCGGTCGGGCGTTGGATGTGGCGCACCGCGCTCGGCTGGCTCACCTGGGAGCTCACCCATTCGCCGGCCTGGCTCGGCATCGTCGCCTTCGCCGAGGCGGCGCCGCTCGTCGCCTTCACCCTGTTCGCCGGCGCGATCGCCGACCGGGTGGGGTATTTCCGCATCATGCGGGCGACGCAGCTGGCCCAGGGCGTCCTCGCGGCGCTGTTCGCCGCGCTCGTCGTCTCCGGGCTGATCACCATCGAGCTCGTGCTCCTGCTGGTGCTCGCGCACGGCGTGCTCGAGGCGGCGGGCTACCCCGCCCGCATGGCGGCCGTGCACGCGCTCGTGCCGCGCGCCGACCTCTCGCCCGCGATCGCGCTCGGCTCGACCACGTTCAACGGCGCCCGCATCGTCGGGCCGGCGATCGCCGGTCCCCTGATCCTGGTCATCGGGGTGGGCGGCGTGATCGCGGTGGCCTGCGCCAGCTTCTTCGCGTTCTGGTTCGTGCTGCGCGCGATCAAGGTCCATGAGGCGCCGCATGAGGGCAGGGTGTCGCGCCACGTCCTCGCCGACGTGGGCGACGGCATCCGCTACATGTTCCGCGACCGCGGCATCCTCTACCTCATGTTCCTTGCCGGCGCGACCGGGCTCCTCATCCGCCCCTACATCGAGCTCCTGCCCGCCTACGCGGCGCAGGTGTTCGGGCGCGGGCCGGACGGGCTCGCGATCCTGTTGTCCTCGATCGGCGTCGGCGCGATGTGCGCTGGCCTCTGGGTCGCCCAGCGCGGCCGCACCGGCGGGCTCACCGTGATCGTCGCCATCGGCGCGATCGGCATGGCGGGATTCGTGCTCGCCTTCACCGCCGTCGATTCGATCTGGGTCGCGGCTATCTTCCTCGCCCTGTCGGGCGCCTGCATGCTCACCAACAACGTCGGCGCGCAGACCCTTCTGCAGAACGCCGTCGATCACCGCATGAGGGCCCGCATGCTGTCGCTCTTCGTCGTCATCTCCTGGGGCCTGCCCGCGATCGGCGCCGTGGCGATGGGCTGGGCGGCGACCCTTGTCGGCATCCGGCCGGCCGTCGCCGGCGGCTCGGCGCTCGCGGTCGCGCTCGGCCTCTGGGCCTGGCGCGTCGCGCCACGCCTGGCGCCGAAGCTCGAGGCGATCCCCCAGGCGATTCC
>DASWLB010000099.1:0-2433 GCA_036396315.1 Alphaproteobacteria bacterium | reverse complement strand
TACAAGGTGCCGGTCGCGGTCGCCATCCTCGACGCGCTGCCCAAGACGGGACCGGCGAAGATCGACAAGCTCGCCCTCAAGGGTCTGAGGAAGTAGGCGAGCGGCCAGCCCCGGCCCGAGGCCGGGAGAACGGTCGGGACGACCCATGGCCGAAACCGCACGAATCCCATCGCCGGTGCGGGGCCGCGGTGCCGCCGTTGCCGCGGTCGCCGGCGCCCTGTTCGCCGCACTCGTGGCGGCGACGGTCGTATTCCGCACCGACGTCGTGCATGGCGTTCTCGCCGACCGGCTCGCCGCGCTCGGCCTTTCCGGGGCGACGTTCGAGGTCGCATCCGTCGGGTTCGGCTCCGCCCGAATCCACCGCTTCCGCGCCGGCGACACGTTGGCGTTCGAGGACCTCACCGTGCGCTACGCGCCGGCCGATCTGATCGACGCGCGCGTCCGCCAGGTCGAGCTTGCCGGTCTCCGCCTCGACCTCGGGGGCCAGACCGGCAGCGCGGCGCAGCGAATGGTGGCCGCCATCGGTGGCGAAGGCGCGGCGGCAGGCGGGCCTTCGACCTTGCCGGCGATCCCGTCCGTCACCATCCGCGATGCGCACATCGTCGCCGGTTCCGGCGCCGCCAAGGTCACGGCCCTGATCGACGGCGCGCTCGGGCCGACGCGCGACGGCAACGTTCCCGTGTCGCTGCGCCTCGCGTTCGAGACTCCCTACGGGCTCGTCACCGGACCGCTCGATGCCGTCGTGACGCCGGGCAAAGACGGGATCGCAGCCGCAGTCCGCGCAAAGCTCGGATCGCTGGTGCTGGCGATGGAGGATCGCCACATCGAGAGCGCAGCGGCGGCGATCACGGGGCACATCAAGGCGGGCGGTGCAGAGGGCTCGATTGCTACGTACGACCTCGCGGTCGTCGTGTCGCCGTTCTCGGTCGCCGGCAGGTCGAATGCGGATCGGATCGGCCCGGTCGGCGTTGCGCTCGAGGGTGTCGCGACGACCGGTCGAATTGGCGCGGCCGGCGCCTACGACGGTACCGTCACCATCGGGCGAGCCCGGGTCACGGCGCATGACCGCGCCGTGGCTGCGGAGGGACTCGCGGCCATCCTGGCGTTCGGTCGCGAGGCGGTCCGCCCGGTCGTCCGATTGACGGCGCGTGCGATCGCCGAGGACGCCCCTGCGCCGATCGCTAAGCCGCTCGCGCTGGAAGCCACCGTGTGGCGTCGCGAAGGCGGGCTGAGCGTCGAGGCCGCGCTCACCAATCGCGCGGCGGGGATGACGGTCGCGATCACCGGTTCGCACGAGATCGCCGCCGGCCAGGGGCGCGCCGACTTCACCGTCGAGCAGCTCGCCTTCCGGACCGGCGGGCCGCAACCGGCGGACGTCGTGCCGGCGCTCGCTGGGTTCGACGGCGTCGAAGGAACGCTCGGCCTCCGCGGCCGGCTGGCCTGGGATGCGGGCGCGCTCGCCGGACAAGGCCGGATTGCGCTCGACGGGTTCGGTTTCGGCCTCGGTGCGGCGCGGTTCGCGGGCATTGCCGGCACGGTCCAGCTCGACGGGTTCTTCCCGCCGGTGACGGCGCGGGCACAGCGCCTGACCATCGCCAGCATCGAGGCGGGCGGTGCCCGGTTCATCCGATCATCGGTCGAGTTCCAGCTGGGCAAGTCCGGCGAGGTGACGGTCCGCGCGGCGGACAGCACCTTTGCCGGCGGCCGGATCTCGGTGCGCGACGCGAGGATCGATCCGCGCGCGCCGGAAAATCGCTTGACGGTTCGCGTATCGAACGTGGATTTGGGTGAACTCGTGGGATTGCTCGACCTCAAGGATGTTGCCGCCGCAGGTCGAATCTCCGGCGCGATTCCGTTGGCGATCGAAGGCGGTGCGATGGTCGTGCGCGCGGCTAAGCTGGCGGCGACGGGCCCCGGCACGCTCCGTCTACGTTCCGAGGAGGCGGCACGGCTTCTCGAGGGCGGCGGCGAGCAGGTGGCGCTGATGCTGCGGGCGCTCGAGGATTTCCGTTACGATCGTCTTGCCGTCGAAGCCGACAAGGATGCGGGAGGCGAGGCGCGCGTCGTGCTGCGCCTCGGCGGTCACAATCCCGCCGTGCTGGATTCGCACCCGTTCGACATCAACGTCAATCTCGTGACAAACCTCGACCGCATCCTCGACGCGTTGGCCGAGTGGTACCGGTTGTCAGGGAAGGCGCTGGACGATATCGTCGGCGGCTCGCGCAAGGGAGCCCCACCCAAATGAATCGGCGGATCGGAATGGCGGGCCTGACTGCGGTTCTCTTCAGCGCTGCCGCGCTCTTCGCCTGTACCCCGACCGTCGAGGTCGCCGCGCCGCGCGAGCCGATCACCATCAACCTCAACATCAAGCTCGATGCCGACGTGCGGGTCCGCCTCGAGGAAGCCGCGAAGCAAGACATCAAATCCAACCCA
>DASWLB010000098.1:0-13309 GCA_036396315.1 Alphaproteobacteria bacterium | reverse complement strand
CGCGAAGTCGACGAGTTGAAGAAGGACGATGACTTCGCCGGTCATCGAACTGTTGGCGACGCTGAACGAAATGGTGTTGTCGCCCTCGTTCGCGGGAACGGAACTTCGATCGATCGCGCGGATGCCGAAGCTTTGCCCCACGACCTCGGGCAGGCTCGACATGTCGTAGAGCCCGTGGATCTCGAATGAAGCCCCGACACCCAGGAAGTTGGCCGGGTCGACGGCCGGGTTGGCCGACAGGATGCGCGTGACCTGCGTGCTGGTGTCGGCGAAGGTCGTCGTGACCACCGTCGGCTCGCCGAGCGACGGCGTCATGGTCAACTTGCCTCCGGCTTCGCTCGTCATGCCCCCCGGCCCGAACACGCCGTACGTCGCCGCGCCGTCCGGGCCGCTCGGCGGCACGACACCGTCGCCGAACGAATCGCGGAATATCTCGCTCGGAATCGCAAGCGCGGTGTCTTTCACGACCCAGAACTCGTCGATCACCGGCGCGAACGGCAGGGCGTGAGCGGAGATGGACAGAAGGGATGTCGCGAGAACCGACGCTACTACCGACAGACGATGTGACATAGCTGCCTCTACCTTTGGGTTTTTCTTGTAGCTGTCCGAGTAAGGAAGATTATCCTCAATTCATGAACTCTCGATCCATATCCATGCAAGAATCATGCCATACCGCCGAACGCCCTGATTTCCGCCAATTTTTCCGCCGCGTCCAGGATCGTCTTATGGGAATCGTAAAAAATTTTTACACTTTTGTCCTATTCGCATGAATCTGTGTAAAATTTTCCGACATCGCCGCGCGGAGTCCGCGAGGTTTCGATGTATCGAAGCTCGGCGGACACGGGGGGACGAACCTTGCGACCCAATGCCGCATCGCGGGCGGCGGGCCGGCTCCGAAGGACGAAGGACGAGATGGCGGGCGAGCTTCTCCTGGTCGGCAGCATTCCGCTGGACACCCCCGAAGAGGTGTTCCGCGCCGTCGGGCCGGCGCTCGGCCGATGGCTCGCCTACATGCCGGACGGCGAGGTGGGCGAGCGGCGCTACTGGATCGACGGGCTCGCTTATCGCGTGCTCAACGGCCATCCCGAGCTCGAGACCTTGCGCCGCCCGGCGCCCGATGCCGACGGCGTCGAGCGCTGGCGGCCGCTCGGCCACGCCGACCAGTTCCAGTTCCGGGTCAAGCCGGGCGTCCGCCAGGTGCGGTTCGGCGATCCGGGGTGGCGGCTCGGCTATACGCGCGACGCGGTGAATTCGTACTTCGTGTTCCGCCAGCTCAAGAAGGATGGCGCGATCCCCGAGCACGTCCGCTTCCAGGTGTGCATCCCGCTGACCTATAGCGCCGTCGCGTCGTTCTTCCCCGACCCCGAGGATCATGCGCGCATCGTGCCGGGGTTCACCGCCGCGCTCCGCGCCGAGATCGCCATGCTGGTCGCCAAGATCCCGCCCGCGGACCTCGCGATCCAGTGGGACCTGGCGATCGAATCCCGCTACGTCGAGGCGGCGCTCGCCGAGCGCGGCGCCGAGGCGGCGCGACGCGCGGCGGAGCGGTTCATGGCGCCGGCCGCGGAAATCGGCCCGCATATTCCGCGCGCGGCGGCGCTCGGCTACCACGCCTGCTTCGGGACCTTGGCCGGCTGGCCGTCGCGCCAGCCGCGCGATCTCACGGGAACCGTGCTGCTGTTGAACGAATCCGTCGCCGCGTCCGGCCGGCCGGTCGAGTTCGTCCATTTCCCGACCTTGGGCTCGGCCGAGGACGCGTTCTTCGCGCCGCTCACGAACCTCGCCGTCGGCGGCGCGCGGGTCTATGTCGGGGCCATCCACCACATGCACGGCGAAGCCGGGCCGGCCCGCCAGCTCGCCACGGTGCGCAAATACCTGCCGTCGTTCGGACTCGCCGCGCCGTGCGGCTTCGGCCGCGCGCCGGAACGGCCGGGGCGGCTGCTCACCGACGAAGGGTCCGCGCCGCCGCCGGATGCGCTCGGCGTCATCCTCGACGATCATCGCCGCGCCGCTTCGCTCGTCGGCGCCGCGTGACCGGCGCGGGCGCGGCGGGATGAGCGTCACGAAGCTGCGCCCGGCGGGCTGGCGCGACATCGCGTGGAACTGGGCGCGCGCGGAGATCGACAGCCCCCGTTTCGCCCCCCACTATGCGCATGTCGGCGAAACCGTCCTCGCCCGCGTGCGCGCGGGCGACCAGCAGGGGCTCGACGATGCCGCGTGGTCGGCGCTCACCGGTGCCGTGGCGCGCTACCGGGGAGGACTCTTGCGGGGCCTCCGGCGTCTCGGCACGGAGTGGTTTTCCGGCGAGCTCGACCTCGCGGAAATTCCCGACCTCAGGGTCATGAACTACCTTCCCTTCGTCGCGATCTGTCCGACGCGGCGGCTCGGCGACCTCGCGGCCGCACTTGCCGCCGGCCGCGAACCGCGAGGCGCCCAGGAGTTCGCCACGAATTTCGCCGCGCTTCGACACGGCTTCGCGACGGCGCGACTGGCGGAGGCGCGTCCCATCCTGGTGACCGAACGGGCGGAAGGGCCCTACACCTTGCTCGAAGGATATTCGCGGCTCGCCGCGGTCGCGGCGCGCTGCCTCGCCGGCACGGCCGGTCCGGGAGAGATTCCCGTGCTTCTCGGGAAATGCCCGCGGATCGCCGAATGGCGCATGGCCGACGATCCGGCCAAGGGGCCGTTGTTCTGACCTTTCGGCCCGCTCGCGGCAGAACGCCGAGGGCTGCCGCCCTTCCGCGAGACGCGGGCCTATGTTCGCGAATTCATCGCGCATGGCTTCGTCACCTCCGATAAGGTGAAGGTCAGCGAGCTGGAGTCGACGGCCGCGACAAGCGGTTTGTTGCCGATTCCGATCTCGAATCGAAAGGAGACGATGACGGTCGCCGCCGCGCAGTGCTGCATCGCGGGCGGCGGGCCGGCCGGCATGATGCTGGGCGCCCTCCTCGCTCGCGCCGGCGCCTCGGTCGTCGTGATCGAAAAGCACGCCGACTTCCTGCGCGACTTCCGCGGCGACACCTTGCACCCCTCGACGCTCGAGGTGATGGCAGAGCTCGGCTGGCTCGACGACCTCCTCCGCCTGCCGCACGACCGCGCGCCCGTGATCGAGGCGCAAATCGGAGACGACCGCATACGCGTCGCCGACTTCAGCCGGCTGCCTGTGCGGTGTCCCTTTCTCGCCTTCATGCCGCAATGGGACTTCCTCAATTTCGTGGCGGAACGCGCTGCCGCCTATCCGGGATTCGCGCTCCGCCTGCGGACCGAAGTCACCGATCTGATCGAGGACGGCGGCCGCATCATCGGCGTGCGCGCGCAAGCGCCGGAAGGCGCGCTCGAGCTGCGCGCCGATCTCGTCGTCGGCGCCGACGGGCGGCATTCGGTCGTGCGAGCGAAGGCCGGGCTCGTAGTCGAGGAGATGGGCGCACCGATGGACGTGCTGTGGTTCCGGCTACCGCACCGCGGCGGCGATCCCGTCAACACGATGGGCCGCGCCGAGGCCGGGCGCATCCTGATCCTGATCAATCGCGGCGATTATTGGCAGTGCGGTTACGTGATCCCGAAGGGTTCGTACGATCGGCTGCGCACCGCGGGAATTCCCGCGTTTCGCGCCGAGATCGCACGAATGCTGCCGTTCGCGGCCGGTCGGATGGACGAGATCGCCGGGTGGGACGACGTCGCGCTCTTGACCGTCGCGGTCGACCGGCTGGCGCGCTGGCACCGGCCCGGCCTCCTCTGCATCGGCGATGCGGCGCACGCCATGTCGCCGGTCGCGGGCGTCGGCATCAACCTCGCCATCCAGGACGCGGTCGCCGCCGCCAACCTGCTCGCCGCGCCGCTCCGTGAGCGCCGGCTCCAGACCGAGGACCTCGCGGCCGTGCAGGCCCGGCGGGAACTGGCGACCCGTCTTACCCAGCGCATGCAGGTCGCGGCGCAGCGCCGGATCATCGGCAACGTGCTGGCGAGTACCGGTCCCCTGCGTGCACCGCTGCCGGTTCGCGTGCTGTCGCGCACGCCGTTCCTGCAACGCCTCGTCGGACGGATGGTCGGGATCGGCGCCCGTCCCGAGCACGTGCGGATCGCGCCGGTCGCGCCGATCGGCTAGGCTGGGCGCCGCCACGACGGAAAGGCCCCGCCATGTCCGTGCCGCTCGCCGAAAAGACCCGCCTGCGCGGCCGAAGCCGCTTCGGCGCGGCGAAGGCCCGCCGCGAGACCGACGCGCCGCTCGCCGAGCGCACCGTGCTGATCGACGATGCGCGCGCGCGCATCACCCAGTGGCGGCTTCCGCCCGGGACGCAGACCGGCTGGCACCGCCACACGTACGACTACGTCACCATCCAGCAGTCGGGCGGGCGGCTCCGCCTCGACTACGCCGACGGCACGGTCGCGCACATCGACTACCAGGAAGGCAAGGTCGGCACCTTCACCGCGCCGCTCGAGCACAACGCGACCAACGTGAGCGGCATCGAGATGCGCGTGCTCGAGATCGAGTTCAAAAGGTAGAACCTCATCCTTCGAGACGCTCGCTGCGCTCGCTCCTCAGGACGAGGGGGTTTTTCTTTTTCTCCTCATCCTGAGGAGGCGCCGAAGGCGCCGTCTCGAAGGATGAGGTCCTACCCCCACAGCGCCGCGAGGTCGGCCGCATCGAGCGCGACCTTGGCGGCCGCGACGTTTTCCTTGAGGTGGGCGGGCGAGCTGGTGCCCGGGATCGGCAGCACCACGTCCGCGCGATGGAGGAGCGCCGCGAGCGCCACTTGCGCCGGCGTCGCACCGCGCTTCTTGGCGATGCGCGCCAGCGCCGGATCGCTCCACCGGATCGCGCCGTCGCCGAGCGGCATCCACGGGATGAAGGCGATGCCGTCCCGTGCGCAGATTTCGAGCACGTCCTCGTCCGCCCGGTAGCGGATGTTGAACGGGTTCTGCACCGAGACGATATTCGCCTCGCGCCGCGCGACGGCCAACTCGCGCGCATTCACGTTGGACACGCCGATCTCGCGGATCTTGCCTTCGGCCTGCAGGCGCGCAAGCGCGCCGACCGACTCGGCGTAAGGAACGCGGGAATCCGGCGTGTGCAGCTGGTAGAGCGCGACCGCATCGACGCCGAGGCTCTTGAGGCTGCCCTCGAGCGCCGCGCGCAGATGGGCGGGGCGCGCATCCGCCACCCACGACCCCGGCCGCTCGTGGCGGAACCCGCCCTTGGTCGCGATGACCAGCCCGTCATAGGGGTGGAGCGCGCGCCGGAGCGCGTCCTCGGCCGAGCCGTTGCCGTAGGAGTCGGCGGTGTCGAAGAACCGCACCCCGAGCGATGCCGCCTCGCGCAACAGCGCCACGGCGTTCGGCCGCGCCGGCCCGAAGCCGCGCCCGGCCGGGACGTACAGCGTTCCGAAGCCGATGCGCGGGACGGCGATGCCGCAGATAACCATTGTCGCGTTCATGGTGCCTCCGCGGCGAGGATCGCCCGGATGGCGGCGCGCCGCAACATCGCGGGTCGAGATCGGCGCGCGGAGCGGCTATGCTGAACTCGAACGAGCGGAGGGAATATCATGGCCGAGGACTCCCGCGCGCACCTCCTGTTCGAAGGCCAGGCCGGCCACCTGGTGGCGACGCTCGTCTTGCTCGCAGCGTTGATCGCGGCGGCCGACCTGCCCGGGTTCGCCGACGGGGAGTGGCTCGGGCTATCCACCGTCGTCTGGGTCTGGCTCACCGTCGGCGACGCGATCCTGCACCAGCTGTTCGTGTGGATCTGTTGGCGGCTCCAGCTGCACGGCCAGACCCTGACGCGCCGGTGCGGCGATCGCGCCTTCCCCGCCTACAAGGCGATCTTCGCCGTGCTGATCCTGCTGCGGCCGATCCTGATCTTCGCGCTCGGCTGGGCGAACCGCGGCACGCTCGCGATCGATCCCTGGCTCGGCTACGCGGTCTCGCTCGTGCTCCTCGGCCCCGCCGTCTATCTGATGTACTCGGTCGTCCATTTCTTCGGCGTCGACCGCGCCTTCGGCATCGACCATTTCGACCCGGCCTACCGCACCGCGTCGCTGGTGCGGCGCGGAATCTTCCGCTGGACGCCGAACGCCATGTACGTGTTCGGGTTCTTCGCGCTGTGGATACCGGCGTTCCTGTTCCAGTCGGTCGCGGCGCTCGCGGTCGCGGCGTTCAGCCACGCCTACATCTGGGTGCACTTCTTCTGCACCGAGCGGCCCGACATGCGGCGCATCTACGGACCGCCGAGGGACGCGCTCACGTCTCGAACGTGATGAGGCCCATGCCGGTGGTCATCGGCGCGTAGTAGTTCTTGTGCACGCGGCGCGCGCCCTCGCCCACCGCGCCCCGCATGACCAGCCACATGATGAGCTCGACCGCCTCGGCGCCGGCCTGTTCCATCAGCGCCTGGTGAGTCATGCGGCAGAGCGAGCCGGGGTCGCGCTCGAGGCGTTCCAGGAAGTCGCGGTCGAATTCCGCGTTCATGTAGCCGAAGCGCGGCCCGTTGAGCTGGTGCGACATGCCGCCGGTGCCGACGATGGCGACGCGGAGGTCGCGGCCGTACGCATCGACCGCGCGGCGGATCGCCTCGCCGAGGCGGTAGCAGCGCCCAGCCGTCGGCAGCGGGTGCTGCACGACGTTGACCTCGAGCGGCACGACCGCGACCGGCCAGTCCGGCCCGTGCGGGAAGCACAAATTCATCGGCACGAGGAACCCGTGCTCGAGCGCCATCTCCTGGCACACCGTGATGTCGAACTCGTCGTAGACGAGCGATTCGCAGAGGTGCCACGAGAACGCCGCGTCGCCGCGGAGCGGCGGCAGGGGGCGCCGGCCGAACCCTTCGTCGCCGATCTCGTAGCGCTCGGCCGCGCCGACCGCGAAGGTCGGGTACTTGTCGAAGAAGAAGTCGGCGCCGTGGTCGTTATAGACGACGATCGCCACGTCGGGCCGGAGCCGCGCGAGCCAGTCGCGCACCGGAACGTAGGCGTCGGACAACGGCTTCCATTCCGGGTCCTGCATCTTGCCGCGGTCGTAGGCGACGCCGACCGAGGGGACGTGCGAAGTGCCGATGCCGGCGACGAGGCGCGCCATCCTACACCGCGCCCTTGACGTTGCGGGTGGCGAGGAACTGATCGAGCGTCTCGCCGCGCTGCTGCGCGCCGATGTGGTAAAGCCCGTTGCCGGTGACGGCGCCGAGCTTCAACAGCATGTAGATGTTGGCGCCGGCGCGGATGAGGCCGAGGAAGTCGCGCGTGCGCACCAGGCGCTTCTCCGCCTCGGTAAGGCCGCACCCCGTCATGTAGGCGTCCTCGTCGGCCTTGAATGCGGCGCGCGTCGCCTCGCTCGTCAGCGAGAAGCAGAACTTGTTGATGCGATAGCCCCGGCGCGACAGCGCCCCGTCGAACACATAGGTGTCCGGAATCGGCGTCGCGCGGTCGATCTGCTTCGCCATCTTGGAAGCGTAGCCGTCGCAACCATCTCGAACAAGGCAGTCGGGCTCAACGGCGAGGAAATCGCGTTTCATCCCCCCTCCCCAACCCGCCCCCTCAAGGGGGGAGGGGGTATTGGTACGCGTCCCCGCCCCCCTTGAGGGGGCGGGACAGGGTGGGGGGGGTCAATTGATCGCGGCCTGCGAGGTCGGCGCGCGCGGGCGCTTGACGAGGGCCTCGAACGCGTCGATCTCGGATGCGACGCGGGCGGCGGCGCGGAAGTCGCGCGGCGCGCCGGACCTGGGTCCGACGACGGCGCGGAACGCGTCCTTCCAGGGAGTCTTCGCCATTGCGGCCGCGTGCTCCTTGCGGAGCGCATCGAGCGACTTGTCGTCGCCGGCGAGCGACAGCGCAACCGCGCGCGAGATCACGCTGCGCACGCGCTCGTCATCCGGCAGGTCCTTCGCGACGATCAGCTTCGCGTGGGACTCGGCCGCCTTGCCCCACGATTTGGCGCGCCAATGGATGCCGGCGCGGATGCGCTCGGCGGCTGGGCTTTCATCGCTCGCGAGGGCGGCGAGCGCGGCATCGGCCCGCCCGTCGAGCGCGAGCGCGCGCGCCTCGGCGAGACGGCGCGCCTGGACCAGCTCGGCGGGAAGGCCAGGCCCGGCGCTCGAAGCGAGCGCGGCGAGCGCTTCCTTGGGCTTCCTGTCCATCAGCCGGATCTCGGCGAGGCGCAGCGCGACGCGCGCCTTGGCCTCGCCCTTCAGGCGGAACGCCACCTGCTGGTCGAGAAGGCGCGCGGCATCGTCGAGGAGATCGACCGCGACCAGGCGCTCGGCCAAGCGCCGCACCATCGCGTCGCCCTCCTCGCCCGGCGGGGTGAGCTCGCGGAACTCCTCGAAGAGCGCGAGCGCGGTAACCGGCGGCAGCGCGTCGGCGCCGTCCTCGATGAACAGCTTGCGGAACATCTGCTCCATGTCGCGCGCCACGGTCTGCACGCCCTCGATGTCGCGGAAATAGGTCGCGGCCTGCTTCAGTGTGCCGAGCGCGTCGCGGCTTTCGTTGCGGGCGGCGTAGAGCTGGGCCAAGCGCCGCAGCACGTCGAACTCGAACACGTCCTCGCGCCAGGCGAAGCGCAGCCGGTCGAGCCGGTCGATCGCCTCGTCCTCGGTGATCTCCTTCTTCTCGAGGAGCGCGTCGGCGAGCGCGAAGCGGGCGCGCGCCTGGTTCAGCCGGTCGCCTCGCGCCGCCACCTCGCGCCACAGCTTGATCGCCGCGTCGACGTCGCCGGTATGGCGCAGGAAGTAGCCCTGCAGCACCTTGGCCGCGTCGCGCTCGTGCGGCGCAAGCTCGCTCTTGGCCAGCACCTCGAGGCGCGACTGGGCGGTGCCGGTGTCGCGCATGGCGAGCGAGGCCTCGACCGCGAGCACGCCGAAGCGCGCGGCGAGCCAGGTCGGATAGTCGCCGATCACCGATTCGAGGTCGCGGAAATCCTGCTGCGCCGTCTTCCAGTCGCCGCGCGCGGCGGCGATCGCCGCGCGCCACGGCGCGATCTCGCCGTGCTGGGCCAGCACCGGATGGCGGAAATCGGCGGCGGCGTCGGTGTATTGCAGCGCCAGCGTGCGCGCCGCGCCGCGGATGGCGCGCACCCGCGCGTCCTCGCCGAGCGCCGGATCGACGCGCAGCGCCTCGTCGAGCACGCCGAGCGCCTCGGGCCCGAACCCGTGCGCGAGAAAGTATTTCGCGAGATCGAGCCGCGCCTTGCCCTGCTCGGGACCCCTCAGCTCGGCGGCGCGCCGGGTGAATTCCTGCACGTTGGCGAGCATGTTGCCGCCCTCGACCGGCCCCTTGCGCCAGCCGAGGAAGTCGAGCAGCCGCTCGAGCCGGCGCGCCTCGCCGGCCGGCCGCTCGCGCTCGGGACCGAGCGAGATGCGGAGCCCGCCCGGCTTGGTGACGACGATGCCGGCCGGCTGCGACTGCACCGCGACCTGCTCGCTCCACGGGTGCACGGCGATGCCCTGCGCGCTCTCGAGCACGTCGACCTCGATGAAGCGCTGGGCGCGCACGACGCCAAGCCCCGGCTCGTCGAGCGGCACGGCGAAGATGAGGTCGCCGACCTCGGGATCGTGCACGCGGAACGTCTTGGTCGCGCCCGACACGGGCAGGACGATGCGCCCCGGCGGCTCGACCGCGAGGCGGATTTCTTTTTCGGGCCGGGGCTGGGAGGCGAGCAGCTCGACGATCCAGATCGTACCTTCGCGGCGGACGCGGACGGTTCGCTCCGGATCGACCGCGAGCTTCAACGCCGCGGCGCCCACCACCGGGACCTGCTCGGCCGCGGCGATGACCGGCGCGCCGGACACCTTGAGCGCGCCGAGCTCGATCCGCGCCGGACGGTCGAACAGCACGAAGGTCTGGCCGCGCCGGCGGAACACCGCGGCGGCGACGCCGTCGGCGCGCCAGTTGAAGCGGAGCGCGAGCACGTCCTGGCCGCGCACCACGTCGACCGAGACGAGCCCGCCCTTGTCGCCCGTGGGAGGGGCGGGATCGGCCGCCGGCGGCGCGACGGGTTCCGCCGGAACGGACGCTGCGGCCTGGGCCGGGCGCTCGAGGGTCGGGCGCGCCTCCGGCGTCAACCGCTCGGGCGCGGCCTTGGCGGGCGGCCCGGGCACCATCGGCGGCAGCTTGGGCGCCGCCGGGCGCGGCCGGAGCGCGGCGGCGGGCTTCATCACGTCGAGCACGATCTTGAAGCCGGACCGGAAATGCTTGATCTCGGCCGCCTCGGGCACGACGAGGGCGAGGGTCGTGCCGCCTTGCGGCGATGGTTCCTCGGCGAGCGCAACGATCGGCTCGGGCGGCTTCTCGCGCACCTGGCCGAGATCGAGCCGCGCCAGACGGTCGAACCCGATGGTGACGCTCCGCCCCTGGCGCGCAACGCGGTAGGGCACGTCCTGCGGCCAGTCGAACACGAGCCGGCCGAATCCGGGATGCGCGCCGCCGCGGATGCGCACGGCGGCCCCGGACGGCGCGGCCGGTTGCGGGGCGGCGGGTTTGGACACTGCCGGCTTCGCGGCCTCCTTGGCCGGCGCGTCGAGCAGGTCGAGCACCACCGCGCCCTTGTCGGCATAGGTTTTCAGCTTGTAGGGCGCGCGCAGCTTGACGGTGACGGTGCGCCCGTCGGCGCCAAGCTTCGCCTCGGCGACGTAGGCGCCGAGCCCCTTGGTGATGACCGCGAGGTTGGCGGTGAGCGGACGGGCGAACCGCACGGTGAGCACCTCGCCCGCGATGCGCGCCTCGTAGGAAGCGGGCGACGGCCAGTCGAACACGATGCGGCCGAACCCCGGGTGCGCCCAGGCGCGCAGCTTGACCAACTCCGCCGCCGACGCGGGACCGAGCGCGAACGCGGCGAGGAGCAGGGCAATGGCGAGGGCGCGCAGCTTCACGGCGTCCCCCGGTAGGGCCGGACGACCACCTCGACCCGGCGGGCGAGCGCGTAGCGGCGCTCGCGCGGCTCGATTGCGGCCAGCTCGGCGAAGCGGCTGTCGCCGTAGCCGGTGGCGGCGATGTCGCGCGGATAGCCGAGCGCGCGCAGCGCGTCGGCGACGGCCAGCGCGCGGGCGAGCGACAGCGCGCGATTGCCGAAGACCGCGTCGGTCGCCGGCGGATCGGGATCGGTGTGACCTTCGACGGCGAGCGTGTTGCCGATCGTGCCGAGGATCGGCCCCAGCTCGTAGAGCACGGCGCGCGCGTTGTCCGCGATGTCGGCCGAGCCGCGCGCGAACAGGAGGTCGGACGGCAGCGCGAGCACCAACCGGTCGTCGTACAGCTCGACGGCGATCTCGGCGAGCAGCGGCACGGTGCGCGCCTTCTCCGCCAGAAGCGTCTCGATGTAGGACAGGTCGGCCGCGCGCTCGGGCGACAGGGTGACCGCGCCGCGCTCGGCCTGCGGCTTGGTCTGGGAATCGGCGCGGTTCGGATCGAGGCTGCGCGACAGAGAGTCGGCGACATGGCCCCAGCGCGCGCTGTCCACCTGCTGCATCGCGTACAGCATCACGAAAAAGGTGAGGATCAGCGTGACGAGGTCGGCGAAGGTGAGGAGCCACGCCCGGCCGGCGCCGGGCGGCGGCGCGCCGAGATCGATTTCCGTCATGGCGCCACCACGGAGCGGGCGGATTCGCCCGCCGGCCGGATGCGGAGAACGAGGCGGAGGAAGCGGCTGCGGTGCGCATCGACGCCCGAGGCGACCGCGTCGCGCGGCGCGCCGGAGGATTCGATCAACTCGGCCGCGCGCGAGACGCGCAGGACCGCCGCGTCGCGCTCGTCGGTCGGGCCGTACCCCATTCCGGGCCCGAGACCGAGCTTGACCTCGAGGTCGTAGCGCCCGCCGGCGGGCGGGGCGCCCAGGAACTCGCCGAGGCGCACGAGGAAGCGCTTGCCGGACGGCGACGGCTCCACGCCGTCGGCGATCCACATCGAGGAAAGCGGCACCTCGACCAGGTAGAGCTGGCCCGCGCTGGTCTCGGCGATGCGCCCGAGCGGCAGGTGGGTCGCGAGCATCTCGCCGAGGGCCTCCTCGATCCGCTCGTTGCCGGGCGCGGCGCCGACGTCGGAGGTGTAGGCGAAGCGGGCATCGCCCGGCCTGGTCTTCGGGTCGAAGCTCGAGACGACGCTGGTCACCACGGCGCGGGCGCGCGCGTTCTCGCGCCACGAGATGTTGTTCAAGAGCACGAAGAAGGCGAGCAGCAGGAGCACCAGCCCGACGAACTGGAGGAGGACGGCGTTCGAGGATTCGGCGGGGGGCTTGGTTTCTGCCATCGCGCTGTCACCCCCTCCCTAGCCCTCCCCCCTCAAGGGGGAGGGAATTCTTGGGCGCGTCCCCTCCCCCCTTGAGGGGGAGGGAAAGGGAGGGGGGTACGGAACGTCCGGGACCCTTCGCCCTCATGGCACGGTCTTCGGCAGCTTGCGCCGCACGGCGAGCGCCGCCGTCAGCTCCTTCGCCTTGTCGGTCTCCATGCGGGCGATGATCGCGGCCGATTTCTGCTCGCGCATGCGCTCGGTCATGTCGAGCAGGATGGGCAGCTCGAGCTTGTCGAACACCTGGGCCGCGTCCTTCGGCTTCATGTTCTCGTAGATCTTGACGAGCGAGCCGAGCTTCGCGTCCTGCTCCTTGTCGTGCTTGCGGAGGAGATCGTCGACGGTCTCCTGGATCTTCTTGAGCTCTGCGAGCTTGCCGTCGAGCCGCTTCTCGGTCGCCTCGAGGAGGGTCTGGCGCATCTCCATGTCGCGCTCGCGCTGGTCGAGCTCCTCGCGGCGGGCGGCGAGCTTCTGCAGCACGTTGAGCTCGGCTTCGGTGAAGGCGCCGCCGCCGTCGCCGAGGCGCTCCGGCTTGGCGCGGCTTTCCTCGGGCGCGCGCGGACCGGGCGCGGGCTTCGGCGGGTCCGCGGCCTGCGCGACGGCAAGCTCGACGCCCTGCCAGACGCTGCCGAGCTTGAACGTGAGCAGCGCCACGGCGCCGAAGATCGCGATCGGGAGAAGGCGGAGACGCGACACGGCGTCAGCCCTCCGTGCCGGTGCGCACGGCCTCGATGGCGCGGCGGAGCGCCTCTTCGGTTTCGGACGCGGTCGCGCCGAGCGCGGCGTCTTCGGACGGGGCGGCGACGCGTTCGCGCCGGACGACGGTGCGCGATGCGCCGCCAGCGGGCTTGGCCGCGCGCGATGGCTGGGCGCCGAGCCGCTCGATCAGCACGTCGGCGCGCTCGATCATGAAGGCCAGCTCGTCGCGCAGCGCCTGGGCCTCGCCGATCGCGGCGCCGAGCGCGCGGCCCTGATCGGCGGCGGCCTCGCCCATGCGGGCGACCGAGCGCTCGGCATGCGACGCCGCTTCATCGAACCGCGCG
>DASWLB010000097.1:0-6761 GCA_036396315.1 Alphaproteobacteria bacterium | reverse complement strand
CTCGAGGAGGTGTTCGCCGACAACCCGCGGCTCAAATCCTACCTGCTCGACGACCAGGGGCGGCTGCGCCGCCACGTCAACGTGTTCGTCAACGGCGCGGCGGTCGCCGACCGCGACGGGCTCGGCGACCCGGTCGCGGGTTCGGACGAGGTGTACGTCTTCCAGGCGCTGTCGGGCGGCTGAGACCGTCCGGCCGTACTCCCGCTATACTGCGCGGCATGCCCGACGCGCCCATGCCCGAACGCGGCGCCGCGGCGGCCTGGGGGAGCCACAATCTCGGCCGCCGCGCCCTCATCGCCATCATGACGGCGCTGATGCTGACGCTGCTGCTGCAGGCGCTCGACCAGACCATGGTGGCGCTGGCGATGCCGAAGATCGTCGGCTCGCTCGCCGGTTTCGACCGCTACGCCTGGGTGGTGACGGCGTACGTGCTGGGCGCGACGGTCGCGCTGCCGATCGCCGGGCGCCTGTCCGACCAGTTCGGGCGCAAAGGCTTCGTGCTCGGCGGTATTGCCGTATTCCTCGCGGGCTCGGCGCTGTCGGGCGCGGCCTCGACCATGGGCGAGCTGATCGCGTTCCGCGCGATCCAGGGCGCCGCGGCCGGGTGCGGCATCACCTTGGTGTTCAGCGTGGTCGCCGACCTGTTCGAGCCGCGCGAGCGCGCGCGGTGGAGCGGGTTCTTCGGCGCGGTGTACGGGTTCGCGTCGTTCGCGGGCCCGACTCTCGGCGGCTGGCTTGCCGAGCACGGGCCGCTCATCGGCCAGTTCGTCACCGACGACACGCGCTGGCGCTGGGTGTTCTACATCCACTTGCCGTTCGGGCTGATCGCCTTCGGCGTGCTCGCGGCGCTTTTGCCGGCGCACCTGTCGGAGCGCGTCACGCGCGAACGCGGTTGGGCCGCGGTGCGGCGCATCGATTTCGCCGGCGCGGGGCTGTCGGCGGCGGCGACCATCCTGCTCATGCTGGCGCTCACCTGGGTGTCTGTCGACCGCGCGGGCTGGGGCTCGCCGCGCGCGCTCGCCGGGTTCGCGGTCTCGGCCGCGCTGTTCGCCGCGTTCTATTGGCACGAGCGGCGCACCTCGGCGGAAGCGATCCTGCCGCGCGCCATCCTCGAGGTACGCGATTTCCGCAGCGCCGCCGCCTACGGGCTGCTCGTCGGCATGGTGTGGCTGTCGATCGTGTTCTACCTGCCGCTCTATCTGCAGGGGGTCGCGGGGATGTCGGCGAGCGCGGCGGGGGTCGCGATGCTGCCGCTCACCGTCGCCCAGACCCTCTATGCGTCCTGCATCGGCACCATGCTGCGGCGCACCGGCGGGCATTACCGCGGACTCGCGACCTTCGGCTCGATCGTCCTCCTGCTCGCGCTCGTCGCGACCACGCAGATGGGCGCGACCACCCCGCAGCTGTTGGTCTCGGTCGTGATGATCGCGATCGGGATCGGCATCGGGGTGTTCATGCCGGTCACCTCGACGCTCGCGCAGATCGTCGTGCCGCGCTCGATGCTGGGCGCCGCCACCAACTCGGTCGGTTATCTGCGCTCGGTCGGGCAGATGCTGGGCGTCGCCGCCGTCGGCGCCATCGTGCAGTCGAGCCTCGGCGCGAACGGGGCGCCGGTCGCGGCGTTGCGCGCGGGCGCCCGGGTCGAGGGGCTCGAGACCGCGTTGCAGAACGGCATGGCGGCGATCGCCGTGTTCGCGCTCGTGCTCGTGATCGCGGTGCGGCTCGCGCGCGACGTCTCGGTGTTCGGCGAGGCGGCGGGGGGCCGGGGTCCATCCCCCAAATAAGCAGGCGCCGGAGCGGGGTTGCCCCCGCCGGCGCCTCGCGGGCTTGGTGCCGAAGCACTGGCCCAGGGCGCGAAAGCGCCAGGAATTCCGGTGTCACCGCCGGTTCCGCCGACCCGTCGCCGGGTCCGCTTTCCCGCCGGCCGCTGCCCCGGTGCCGAGGCCTGAATTCCCTTGCGGTCCGCCCGGTTTGGCCGCGATTCCGTCCTCCCTCGCCAGGGCGTCGCCGCTTGCGCGGCGCCGATCCCGGCTCGCCGGCGCGCCCCGGAGGGCGATCCGGATCCGGATGCGGCGCGACCCGAAGGCCGATCCGCGCCCGGCGGAGGGCAGAATGTGCAGCCGGAGCCGGACATTCCGCCCGCGGTCCCGAAGAACCGCAGGGTCCGGACGGCCGGGCGATCCCCGAGGGGCCCGCCTCCGCCCGGCGGGCCTGAGGCCTCTGCCCAGCCTGCCAGTCCCGAAGGTCCGGCCGGCCAAGCCTCGATCCCAGGCTCGGGCGCTTTCGCGTGAGGGAATTGTCCGATGCAAGCGATTCGCGGGCAATATCGAACGGGCGAATCGGAGAAATTCCTGTGTATTGAATGGCGAATACTCCCCATTTCCCTCACCGGATTTCCACAGAACGATCCACAGGTCTTATCCGGCGCGCGCGGATTCGCGGCGGCGCATCGCCGTTCGTGCGCGGATTTTTCCGCGGGAATCCGCGGAACAGACGCGAAGCCGATTCGTTGACTTGCCCAACCCGACGGACTAAACGGTGGGCCGCGGCGTTCGCCGCGTTCCACATGCCACCGATTCGGCGAAGGGTCTTGCGATGACGACGGGCGAGCGGCCCCTGTCTCCCCACCTTCAGGTCTACCGGCCGCAACTCACCTCCGTCCTGTCGATCTTGCACCGTGCGACCGGGATCGCGCTCGCCGCCGGTACCTTGCTCCTCGTCTGGTGGCTAATCGCGGTCGCCGCGGGCCCCGATGCCTTCGCCGACGTCCAGGCGTTCAACGGCTCGTGGATCGGGCGGCTCTTGCTGTTCGGCTGGACCTGGTCGCTGTTCTATCACCTGTGCAACGGCATCCGGCATCTGTTCTGGGACGCCGGGATGGGGTTCGATCTCGCCACGGTCTATCGCTCGGGCTGGACGGTGGTCGGCGCCTCCACCCTCCTCACCCTCGTCGCCTGGATCGTCGGCTACCACATGCGGGGCGCGTACTGATGGGCATGCGGTCTCCCCTCGGGCGGGTGCGCGGCCTCGGCTCGGCCAAGGAGGGCGCCGCCCACTGGTGGGCGCAGCGCGTCACCGCAGTGGCGCTCGTGCCCCTCCTCCTGTGGTTCGCCGGCCGCATGGTGCTCACCACCCAGCTCGATTACGCCGAGACCGTGAATTCGCTGCGCCACCCGCTGCACGCGATCCCGCTGCTCCTCCTCGTCATCGCCGGGTTCCATCACGGCCAGCTCGGGCTGCAGGTGGTGATCGAGGATTACGTTCACGGCGAGGGCGCGCGTATCGTCGCCGTCGTTGCGATGAAGCTCATCGCGTTCGCGCTCGGGCTCGCCTGCGCGTACGCGGTGCTCAAGATCGCGTTCGTCGGCTGACGCGGCGCGGGGGTACGTCCATGGCCAACGCCTACGAAATCGTCGATCACGTCTATGACGTGGTGGTCGTAGGCGCCGGCGGCGCCGGGTTGCGGGCGACCATGGGCATGGCGGTGAAGGGGTTGAAGACCGCCTGCGTCACCAAGGTGTTCCCGACGCGCAGCCACACCGTCTCGGCCCAGGGCGGCGTCGCCGCGGCGCTCGGCAACATGGGCCCGGACGACTGGCGCTGGCACATGTACGACACCGTCAAGGGCTCCGACTGGCTGGGCGACCAGGACGCCATCGAGTTCATGTGCCGCAACGCGATGGACACGGTGATCGAACTCGAGCATTTCGGCGTGCCGTTCTCGCGCATCGCGGACGGACGCATCTACCAACGCCCGTTCGGCGGCCACATGCAGGAGTTCGGCGAGACGCCGGCGGCGCGCGCCTGCGCCGCGGCGGACCGTACCGGGCACGCCATCCTGCACACGCTGTACCAGCAGTGTTTGCGGCACCGGGCGGAGTTCTTCATCGAGTATTTCGCGCTCGATTTGATCCGCGACGATTCCGGCGCTTGCCGCGGCGTCATCGCCTGGAACCTGGACGACGGCACGATTCACCGCTTCGCCGCCAACATGACGGTTCTCGCAACCGGCGGCTACGGGCGCTGCTACTTCTCCTGCACGGGAGCGCACACCCAGACCGGCGATGGCAACGGAATGGCGCTGCGCGCGGGTCTCGCGTGCGAGGACATGGAGTTCGTGCAATTCCACCCGTCCGGCATCTACGGCGCCGGCTGCCTCATCACGGAAGGCGTGCGCGGCGAGGGCGGGTACGTGACCAATTCCGAAGGCGAGCGCTTCATGGAGCGCTATGCGCCGCACGCCAAGGACCTGGCCTCGCGCGACGTGGTGAGTCGCGCGATGACGATCGAGATCCGCGAGGGGCGCGGAGTCGGGCCCGAGAGGGACCACATCGACCTGCATCTCGAACATTTGGGCGCGGACGTGATCCACGAGCGCCTGCCCGGCATCGCGGAGACCGCGCGCATCTTCGCCGGCGTCGACGTGACGCGGGAGCCGATCCCGGTGCTGCCCACCGTGCACTACAACATGGGCGGCGTGCCGACCAACTATCGGGGCGAGGTGTTGACCAGCCTCGACGGCGACAAGGAAGCGGTCGTGCCCGGCCTCATGGCGATCGGCGAGGCGGCCTGCGTGTCGGTACACGGGGCCAACCGGCTCGGGTGCAATTCGCTCCTCGACATCATCGTGTTCGGCCGCGCCGCGGCGGAGCGCTGCGCCGAGGTCGTGACGCCGGGGGCAAGGCAGAAGGAGTTCGCGAAGGCCGACGGCGAGGCGGCGCTCGCGCGGCTCGATTCACGGCGGGACGCCAAGGGCTCGACGCCGACGGCCGAGCTGCGCACCCGGATGCAGCGGATCATGCAGGCCAATTGCGCGGTGTTCCGCACCGGCGAGGTGCTGTCGGAGGGCCAGAGGCTCATGCGCGAGGTGTGGGACGCGCGCAGCGATCTTCGCACCTCCGACCGGTCGATGATCTGGAACTCGGACCTCGCCGAGACGCTCGAGTTCGACAACCTGATCGCCCAGGCGGTGGTGACGCTCGATTCGGCCGCACACCGCACCGAAAGCCGCGGCGCGCACGCGCGCGAGGACCATCCGGAGCGCGACGATGCGCACTGGCTCAAGCATACGCGGGTCTGGCTCGACGAGACGGGCGCAACCCGGTTCGACTACCGGCCGGTGCATCTGAATACTCTGTCGAACGACGTACAGTCGGTCCCGCCCACGAAGCGGGTGTACTGATGCCGTCGGATGCGCGGAGGCACGATCGTCATGGCCGGGCTTGGCCCAGGGCTGTCCGGTTCGAGTTCGTTCGTCGTTCGCACATTGCAAAAGACGTCATGGCGGGCCGCGGCGCAGCCGCGAGTCCCGGCCATCCACGGGCTTATTTCGGTCCGCCGTGCGGCACAGTATTCGCAAGAAGCCCGTGGATGACCGCGACAAGCGCGGTCATGACGATTGGGGGTCAGTTCGCGTCTCGGGGAACCGTCTTCGCCGTAGACGCGCCGGAAGCCGCGCGGGTCCACCGGCCGACCGAATGCGGTACCGGACAGCCGTGGGCTTGGCCCGGCCATCCATGAGCTTTGCGCGCGGCCGCGAAGATAGAAACCCGTTGATGGCCCGAACAAGTCGGGCCATGACGATGTGATTGCAGGAACATAGCGATGGCCAAGTTCACCCTGCCCGCCAACTCGAAGATCCGCGAAGGGCGCACCATCTCCGCGCCCCCGGGCGCGAAGCGCGTCAAGCGCTTCCGCGTCTATCGCTGGGACCCCGATGCGGGCGAGACGCCGCGCACCGACACCTACGAGGTGGACCTCGCCTCGTGCGCGCCCATGGTCCTCGACGCGCTGATCAAGATCAAGAACGAGCTCGACTCGACGCTCACCTTCCGCCGCTCGTGCCGCGAGGGGGTATGCGGGTCGTGCGCCATGAACATCGACGGCACCAACACGCTCGCCTGCACCAAGCCGATCGAGGAGATTGCCGGCGACGTGCGCGTCTATCCGTTGCCGCACATGAAGGTCGTCAAGGACCTGGTGCCCGACCTGACGGACGCCTACGCGCAGTACGCCGCGGTCGAGCCCTGGATCAAGACCGAATCGCCCGCGCCGGCGCGCGAGCGGCTGCAGTCGGTCGAGGACCGCAAGAAGCTTGACGGGCTATGGGAATGCATCCTGTGCTTCTGCTGCACCACCGCGTGCCCGTCCTACTGGTGGAACGCGGACCGCTATCTCGGGCCCGCGACGCTCCTCCAGGCCTATCGCTGGATCGCCGATTCGCGCGACGAGCACGCGGGCGAGCGGCTCGATGCGCTCGAGGACCCGTTCCGGCTCTACCGCTGCCACACCATCATGAACTGCACGAAGACCTGCCCCAAGGGCCTCAACCCGGCCAAGGCGATCGCCGAGACCAAGAAGCTGATCGCGACCCGCCGCTAGGGGTGCGCGGCCCCGGCATGAGTCTCCGACCCGAGTCCCGCCATCCCGGCCCGCTCGCCGCCTGGCGCGCGCGCGTGGCGAAGGGGGGCCTGCGCGACGATCCGGCCCAGGCGGCGGCGGCGCGAAGGCTGCAGGCGCTGCACGACTCGCTTCATGATTTTTCGTCGACGGGAAGGCCGGGTCTCGGGCTGTTCCGGCGCCGGCCGCCGGCGCCGCCGCGCGGGCTCTATCTGCACGGTCCGGTCGGGTCCGGCAAGTCGATGCTGATGAACCTGTTCTTCGAGGCGGCGCCGCCGCGCGCCAAGCGCCGCGTCCATTTCCACGACTTCATGGCGGGCGTGCACGACGCGCTGCACCGCTTGCGCCGCGACGGCGGCGTG
>DASWLB010000096.1:0-2708 GCA_036396315.1 Alphaproteobacteria bacterium | reverse complement strand
GCCGAAAACGCGGCCTCGAGCGCCGAATCCTCGGGCAGGAGACCGCCGGCCGGCGGGCGCGCGACGACCAGCGCGCGGTAGGGCAGGAGCACCGCGCCCGCCACGTGCCGGACGAGGAAGTTGCGTTCCTCGCCGACGTCGACCACGGCGAGCCCGGGCGCGCCGAGGACCTTCTCGAGCTCGGCGGGTTCGACCAGCAACGGCAGGAGCGGCTCGGCCATGCGATCCTCCAAAGGGACGCGCTCCTACTTAGCGCAGAGGCCGCCCGGCGGAAAGAGCGTGCGCGCTCGACGCGCGGGCGATCACGATCGCGCGCGCGGGATTGACGGCGCCGATGGGGCTGCTAGGCTGGCGGTCAGGTCGCGGCCGTGCGCCGCGCGATCCGATCAGCGCACCGGAGGCAACATGAAATACCGCTCGCCGCGCGGGATGAGGAACTTCCGCGCTTCCGGACGGGAGCGTCTCGCCGAGCTCGCCCGTTTCCTCGACACGGTGGAGCCCGAGCGCGTGACTTTCGCCTGGTGGTACGGCCACGGCAAGGGCTGCGCCGTGGCGCTCGCCGCCGCCGAGGCGCCGTGGTTCCAGGCGCAGGGTCTCGCACTTGCCGACGAGGACAAGCTCGGTCAGTGCCGGCCCGTCTATGACGGGGCGGCGGAATGGCAGGCGCTCGCGCGCTTCTTCGGCCTCGGCGTCGAGACGCTGCGCGACCTGTTCGACCGGTCGGGGTATGGCGGCAATGTGCGGCCGCACCCGGGCGAAGTGGCGGCGAAGATCCGCGCGCACCTCGCGGCGACCGTGGAGACGGAACAGGACGAGCCGGTTCGCGAGCTCGTTCATTGACGGGCTCGGGGTCTTCGGGTCCCGGGGCACAAGAAGAAACGTTCGACGCAAGGTTGGCGCAAGCGCGATGATTTCCGATCTGTTCGGCTTCCTGTCCGAAGACCTGGCCATCGATCTCGGCACGGCCAATACGCTCATCTATGCGCGCGGGCGCGGCATCGTCCTGAACGAGCCGTCGGTCGTCGCGACCGCGAGCTTCCGCGGCAAGACCCACGTGCTCGCCGTCGGCGACGAGGCCAAGCTCATGCTCGGGCGCACCCCCGGCAACATCGAGGCGATCCGCCCCCTGCGCGACGGGGTGATCGCCGATTTCGAGATCGCCGAGGAGATGATCAAGCACTTCATCGGCAAGGTGCACCGCCGCCGATCGCTCGCGAGCCCGCAGATCATCGTGTCCGTGCCCTCGGGCGCGACGCCGGTCGAGCGCCGCGCGATCCAGGAATCGGCCGAGAGCGCGGGCGCACGGCGCGTGTTCCTGATCGAGGAGCCGATGGCGGCGGCGATCGGGGCGGGGCTGCCCGTCACCGAGCCCACCGGTTCCATGGTCGTGGACATCGGCGGCGGGACGACCGAGGCGGCGGTCATCTCGCTCGGCGGCATCGTCTATTCGAAATCGGTGCGCGTCGGCGGCGACAAGATGGACGAGGCGATCATCGCCTATATCCGCCGCAACCATAATTTGCTGGTCGGCGAATCGAGCGCCGAGCGCATCAAGAAGGAGGTCGGCTCGGCGTGCTCGCCATCCGACGGGGAGGGTCAGCGCATCGAAATTCGCGGGCGCGACCTCGTCAACGGTGTGCCGAAGGAGATCGAGATCACCGAACGCCAAATCGCCGAGGCGCTGGCCGAACCCGTCGGCGTCATCATCGAGACCGTGCGCATGGCGCTCGAGCACACCGCGCCCGAGGTGGCCGCCGACATCGTCGACCGCGGCATCGTGCTCACCGGCGGCGGCGCCCTCCTCGGCAATCTCGACGTCGTGCTGCGCCACGCGACGGGACTTCCCGTCACCGTCGCCGACGACCCCTTGATCTGCACCGTGGTCGGCGGCGGCCGCGCGTTGGAGGAGATGAAGGCGCTGAAGTCGGTGCTGCTCGAATAGAGCGGGCGGCCCGCTAAGGCAGTTTCAGTCAGACCGGACTCAACAGGCCGTTCGTCCTGAGTGTTCGCGAAGCGAACGTATCGAAGGGCGAACGGCTGTGTTCGTGCTTCGATACGCCTCGCGCAAGCGCGCGGCACTCAGCACGAACGGGTATTCTTGCATCCAAGTGCGTTGAAACCGCTCTACTCTTTCGCCTTCACGCGCACGTAGGAGCCTGGCGCGTCCTCGATCGGCTTGAGTTTGCCGTCGCCCGGGACGCGGGCGGGGACCATTTCACCGGCGTACTCCGCGACCCATTCCACCCAGTCCGTCCACCACGAACCCGGGTACTGGGTTGCGCCCTTGAACCAGTCTTCGGAATCGGCCGGATTCTTCTCGTTGGTCCAGTAGCCGTACTTCTGCGCCGAGGGCGGGTTGATCACGCCCGCGATGTGGCCCGACGCCGACAACACGCACCGTACCTTGCCCGAATAGGTCCGCGTCGCCGCGTAGGTCGCGCGCCATGGCGCGATGTGGTCCTCCTTGGTGGACAGCACGTAGGACGGCGTCTTGATCTTGGTGAGGTCGATCGGCACGCCGCCGAGCGTGAGTCCGCCCGGCTCGATCAGCTTGTTCTCGATGTACATCTTGCGCAGGTAGAACGAGTGCATCGCCGCCGGCATGCGCGTCGAATCGCTGTTCCAATACAGGAGATCGAACGGGAACGGGTCCTTGCCGAGGAGATAGTTGTTGATCACGAAGGACCAGATCAGATCGTTCGCGCGCA
>DASWLB010000095.1:0-12877 GCA_036396315.1 Alphaproteobacteria bacterium | reverse complement strand
GTCGGCGAGCAGCATGCCAATGGCGGAGAAATTGCCCGGCTCCGGCGGCACGATCACGGTCGGGATGTGCAGCTCGCGCGCCAAGGCCGTCGCGTGCAGGGGCCCGCCGCCGCCGTAAGCGAAGAGCGCGAAGTCGCGCGGATCGCGGCCGTGCTCGACCGAGATGCGCCGGATTGCGCCCGCCATGGTCACGGTCGCGAGCGCGACGATGCCGTCGGCCATGCGCACGAGCCCGTCGGCGCCGCCGAAGGCGAGTGGCTCGGCGATGCGGCTGCGGATCGCGTGCCAGGAGGACGCCGTGTCGAGCAGGATCTCGCCGCCAAGGAACCGGCGCGGATTGATGCGACCGAGCACGAGGTTCGCGTCGGTCACGGTCGGTTCAGTGCCGCCCCGCCCGTAGCACACCGGGCCGGGCGTCGAGCCCGCGCTGCGCGGCCCGACCTGGAGGCGGCCCTGCGCATCCAGCGCGGCGATCGAGCCGCCGCCCGACCCGACCTCGACGATGTCGATCACCGGCGACTTGATCGGGAAGCCCTGGACATAGCCGCCGGCGTAATAGACCGAATCGACGGAGAAGCGGCCGTCCTCGACCAGCGCGCACTTCGCCGTCGTGCCGCCCATGTCGAACGCGACCAGGTTCTCGAGCCCGAGCGCGTCCGCGTACGCGCCGGCGCCGATGCAGCCGCCGATCGGGCCCGACTCGACGAGGCCGATGGGCTGGCGCAACGTGCGCTCGACGGAGAGCACGCCGCCGTTCGAGCCCATCATGAACAGCGACCCGGCGAAACCCCGCCCGGACAAATCCCCGGCGATGCGGCGAACGTAGCCGTTCACGCGCGGCCCGACATAGGCGTTGGCGGCGACGGTCGAGGTGCGCTCGTACTCGTACCATTCGCGCGTCAACTCGGTCGAACGGGTGACGTAGGCGTCGGGCATCAGCCGGCGGACAAGTGCGGCGGCTTCCTCCTCGTGCGCCGGATTGACGTAGGAGTTCATGAAGAAGATCGCGACCGACTCGATGCCGTCCGCCGCCAGGCGTTGCACGAGCCGCTCGAGCGCGGCCGTGTCCAGCTTCTCGATCACCGTGCCGTCGGCGGCGATTCGTTCTCGCACTTCGAAGCGCCGCTCGCGCGGGATCAAGGGCTCATCGCGCGTGTAATACAGATCGAACGGGTCCGGCCGGTTGCCGCGCGCGATCTCGAGCACGTCGCGGAACCCTGCGCTCGTGATCAGCGCCGTCTTGGCGCCGCTGCGCTCGATCAGCGAATTGATGACCAACGTCGTGCCATGGTTGACCAGCGCCGCCTCGGACGGCGACAACTTCGCCTTGTCGAAGCAGTCGAGGATGGCCGCGACGAAGTTGCCATAGCTCGTCGGACTCTTGGCGTAGACGACGCGATGGGACTCGCGGTCGTAGGCGACAAGATCGGTGAACGTGCCGCCGATATCGACGGCTACGGCGTACGGCATCCGGGAACCCCGCTTTCGGACGTGCATATTACGGGGGCCGGCGCGGCCGACAACCGGGAATCCGGGCCGCGTGTTACTATCTGCGTCACGCTGATTACGGGAGAACAACAATGCCCACCGGGACCGACGACGCGGCGCGGCGCAAGCGCCGCAAGTTCCGCGAGCTGTTGCGGCGCGACACGCTCACCGTGATGCCGGGCGGCTTCAGCCCGCTGTTCGCGCGCATGGCCGAGGCGATCGGCTTCGAATCCTTCTTCGTCGCGGGCTCGCAGGTCTCGGCGTTCCTGTACGGCGTGCCGGACAATGGCATCATCGGGCTGCGCGACATCGTCGACCACGCGCGCCACGTCGCCGCGCAAACCGAAATCCCCATCCTGCTCGACACCGACACCGGGTTCGGCAACGCGGTGAACGTGTATTTCACGGTCGAGGAATGCATCCGCGCCGGCGTCGCCGCGATCCACATCGAGGACCAGGAAGCGCCCAAGAAGTCGGGCACGGTCGCGGGACGGCGCTGCATCCCGATCGACGAGGCGGTCGGCAAGTTCCGCGCCGCCGCCGCCGCGCGCGACGCGCTCGACCCCGACTTCGTCATCTGCGCGCGCTGCGATGCGCTGGGCGCCGAAGGGCTGACGTTCGAGGACGCGCTCGAACGCTGCAGGGCGTACGCGACGGACGGGCGCGCCGACCTCATCTGGCTCAACTCGGTGGAGACCCGCGAGCAGGCGAGGCGCGTCTGCGCCGAGGTTCCCGCGCCGGTGCTGGTGATCTGGGGCGGACCCGCGCCCGCGCCGACGCCCGAGGAGTACCAGCGCCTGGGCGTGCGGATCGCGCTCTACCCCACCATCGCCGCGACCTTCGCGCTGCACGCGGCCTGGCACGGGCTCAACGACTTCAAGGCGCGCGGCGCCGCGGCGATCGAGGAATTCGCCGGCGCGATCCGCGCCAAGCCATGGGGGATCGCCGACCGCAACGCGCTGGTCCGCACCGACCTCGTGCGCGAGATCGAGGAGCAATTCCTGCCCGAGGCGCAGCGGCGCGACTACGCCGGCACCTGGGGCCACAAGGAGGCGATCTATCGCGACGTGACCAAGCCCGTGGAAGAGAAGAAGTGACCGGCTTCGCCCGGTTGCCACGACCGCGCCATCTTTGGCGGCGGAATTTCGCCACCGTGCCGCATAGAATGGGCGTGCCCCGGCAGGGAACCGACGCGACTTGATCCTGAAGCAGGACTATCCGCCCGCCACGCGCGGCACGATCGTCGTCTGGGGCCTGCTCGGAATCCTGCCCATCGGCGGGCTGGTGTGGCAGGTGTTCCACAACCTCGTGCCGCTGCGCCGGCTCGGGTTCGACGTCTGGTACGTCGAGGATTCCGACCGCGAGCTGTACGACCCCGAGACCTATGCGCCGACGCTCGATTACGCACGCTACCGCGCCAACGTCGAGCGGCTCGGCCGCCACATGGCGGCGATCGGGTTCGCGCAGCGCTGGGCCTTCCGCATGCCGGGCACCGACACGGTGATCGGCGCGACCGACCGGCAAGGGCTCGACCGCATCTATCGCGAGGCGGTCGCCGGGATCAATCTGTGCGGCGCGCAGGAATTCGCCGACCGCCACATGGCGATCCCGCGCCGGGTCTATCTCGAGACCGACCCGGTGCGCATGCAGGTGCTGGTGGCCAAGGGCGATGCGTGGGCGATCAACCTGCTCGACCGGCACCAGTTTCATTACAGCTATGGCGGGCTGTTCGGCCGGCCGGAATGCCGCGTGCCGCTCGTACGCTACGATTGGCGCCCGACCGTGCCACCCGTCTGCCTCGAGTTCTGGGCCGACCGGCCGCTGCCGCCGCGCGGCGCCGCGCTTTCGACGATCCTCAACTGGCAGCACAGTGGCAAGGACATCGAGTGGCAGGGCGAGACTTGGCACTGGAGCAAGGACCGCGAGTTCCTCCGCTTCATCGATCTGCCCCGGCGCGCGAGGCTGCCGCTCGAGCTCTGCCTCGGCGGCGCCTCCGACGCGGTGCGCGAGGATTTCGTGCGCCACGGCTGGACCGTCAGGCGGAGCACCGACTACATCGAGCCCGACGCGTACCGCGACTACATCCTCAACTCGGCGGGCGAGTTCTCGGCGGCGAAGGAGAACGTCGTCGCCTCGCGCTCGGGCTGGGTGAGCGACCGCACCGTGTGCTACCTCGCGGCGGGCCGGCCCGCGATCGTGCAGGACACCGGCATCGGCGGCTTTCTCCCGACCGGCGAGGGGCTGTTCACCTTTTCGACGGAGGACCAGGCGCTGGCCGCGATCGAGGCGGTCGCCAGCGACTATCTGCGCCACGCCGACGCGGCACGGGCGATCGCGCGCGACCATCTCGATGCCGACCGCGTCATCGGCCAGATCGTGCGCGACATCGGGCTGGGGTGAATGACCTCATCCTTCGAGACGCGCCCCTTCGGGGCGCTCCTCAGGATGAGGAAGAAAAAGAATCACCTCATCCTGAGGAGCGAGCGAAGCGAGCGTCTCGAAGGATGAGGCGCAAACGCCCCTTACTTCCCATACAGCGACTCGAGCACCGTGAACTCGACGCCGTCGCGCGTGCCGCGGAACGTGTCCTCCTTCGCGATTCGGAAGCCGACATTGAGAAGGAGGTCGCGGTATGTCCGGACGACGAACGGGAGCAGCAGGTAATCGCCCTCCTCGTTCATCGTGTTGGCCATGAACACATGGCCGTCGGGCGCGGTCGCCTCGTACAGCTCGTGAGCGAACCACGCCACGTCGAAGAAGGTGTAGCGCCAGCCGAGGTAACACATCGTGTCGTTGAACACGATCAGGTCCCATGGGCCCTCGTCGCGCCACTTGCGGTCCATCGCGTTTTCGACGCGGAACTCGACGTTGGCGAGCCCCGCCTGCTTGGCGCGCTCGATCGCGGCCGGCGCGACATCCGAAGCGACGACGCGGTCGGCGAGCTTGGCGACCAGGCTGGTGAACGCGCCCGCGCCGCAGCCGAGCTCGAGCGCGCGCCCGTAGCGCCGCCCGGCGAGCAGCCGGCTCTCGTGGGCGAACCGCGCCCGCTCGTAGTCCGAGCTCTCGAAATTCCAGAAGTCGCCCTTCTGCCACAGCCCCTCGAAGAACTCCTCCATCTCGCGGCCGATGCGTTCCTTGTCGGGCGGGCTGCTGCTCATCGGGCGATCCTTCGCTGACGCGTTGTCCGTTGCTATTCGCCGGCACCCGGGGGCGCGAGCGCGACGACGCGCCAGCGCGCGGGACTCGCCAACGCCTCGGCGGGCGGCAGGCCCGAGAGCGACATCCAGCGCGCACGGTGCCAAGCGGTTCCTGTTACCTCCACCGCGAGACGGCCCGATGGCGGCGGCCCGGCGAGGCCGAGCGCGGCCCAGGGCAGGCGCGCCTCGGCGACGATGCGCGGCTGGTCGGAGCCGAAATACACCGCTTTGCCGCCTTCCGGCGCGCGGCAGGCCGCGATGTCGGACGGCGCATCGACGCAGAGGAGCGGCGTCATGATCGGGTAGTCCTTGCCGCGGCGCGCCGGCGGAATGAAGAAGAGCGTGACACGGTGCGGGCCCGCGCCCGCGTCCACCCCGAGCGCGATGCGGTAGCCCTCCGACAGCGGGAACGGCCCCTCGCTCGCGAGGAAGTCGATGTCGTAGTAGTCCTGGCCGATGGTCGCGAAGGAAAGTCCTGCCTCGTCCCAGGCGAGGTAGGCCTCGCCGAACGCGACCTCGCCCGGCGCGGGCGCGAGCGGCGGCAAGAGGGCGGCGGGCTTCGGCCAGTCGGCGAGCGACGTGTCCGCGACGTTGATCCGGGCGTAGGGCACGCGGAACGCGCCCTCGGCCGCATCCGCGCGCCGCGCCGCGGCGTGGCGCTCCGGCGCGATCCGGTTCGCCGCCGCAAGCGCCGCGACCAGCGCCTCGTAGGGCCGGTCGTCGACGTCGACCAGCCCGAAATTGTAGTCCTCGCCGTCGCTTCGCCCGCCCGGCGGGTGATCGGGCCACTGGAACCAGTGGGCCCCGACAACTTCCGGGATCGCGGCGAGGTTGAGGGTCGCGGCCGCGGCGCTGCGCGCCCGCTCCGCCTGGGTCGTGACCGTCAGCAGATGGCCGACGTTGCGGTTGCCCGACCGGTTCGCGTGCGCGGCGAGGAACCATTCGGTGACCATCACCGGCTTGCCGCCCGAAAGTTGCGCGAGCCCGTCGAAGAAGTAGCGGGCGACCCAGCCGTCGTGGGCATCGATGTTGTAATTGACGCCGAGCACGTCCATGTGGCGCGCCATCGGGCGCACCGCGACCGGATCGTAGTAGATCGGCAGTCGGTCGCCGAGCAGGAGGGCCTCGGGATCGGCCTCGCGCAAGGCGCGCGCGACGGTCGCGTAGTAATGTTCGGCCACTGTCGCGGTCCACAGGCGGACCGCTTCGATGCCGCGAGTACCGGCCCGGAGCCGCGTCGGCCGCGTTACGTCCCGCAGCACTTCCCAGGACGCGACGCCGTCGGGCACGGCGAAGTCGGCAGCGAAGCGCCGCCAAGCGCCGCCGTAATGCGCGCGCAGGGTTTCGACCCAGCGCCGCTTGGTGTGATTGTCGGCGGGCCCGCGCGAGGTCCAGTGGAACAGCGCCCCGCTCCACCAGCCGGTCTCGTTGTCGGTGAAGTAGCCGATCCGGCGCGGATCGCCGCGGAAGGGCGCGACCATCTCGCGGGCGAGGACGCGGACGCGCTCCTCGGTCTCGGGATCGAACGGGTCGAGCCAGTGGTAGCGGCCGTCGACGCCGAGCCCGAGATAGACCGCCGACGGCATGTCGAGCTGTTGCAGCGGCCGCGACCAGGCGCCGAGCGTGTTGAAGCCCCAGGCGGCGAGGCGCTCGCGCGTCTTGGCGATCCAGGCTTCGAGCGAGGGGTAGTGGCGCCGCCAATCGTAGCGCCTGCCGTCATTCGCCTCGTCGGCCGGCACGACCGGCCCGACGATGTTGACGCCGAGCGAGAAGAACCGGTCGCCGCACGGCGTCACCAGGAACTGCGCGCCGCCCTCCTGCCGCGTCGTCCAGCGGCTCGACGGCGCCTTGGAAAAGTCGACGCAGGCGAGCGTGGGCGAAGCGAGCAGAACGAGCGCCGCGGCCGGGGGGACGAGATCGGCGAGGATTCGGGCGGGTCCGCGCATCGCTCCTATCGCGTCCTCGGCACGTCCGCGAAGCTCGCGAGCCTATAGCCGAGGGCCTCGATCGTCCGGCGGATCGCGGGGTCGGTCAAGGTCCGCACCTCTTCCTCGCGCTCGGCGAGATAGACGGATCGGAAGTCGGGCGTGACGTAGCCCGGATGGCACGAGAACTCGTTCCACCCTTCCGCCACCTCGTCGCGCAGCATGGTTTCGAGGAACGGCACGCTCACGTATTTGAGCTCCGTCACCTGCCATTCCCACTGGGCGTAGAACCCGCCGGTGAACTTGACCCGGCCGTCGCCGCGGAGCGGCACGCCGAGCGGCGCGACCATCTCGCGGAAGGCGGGGAACACATGGTCGAGCTGGTGCGCATGGCGGTGGGAGTCGATGTGGGTCGGCGCCCGTCCCATGATCCGCTCGAACGCATCGAGCTGTCGGCGCAGCTCGTCGCGCACAAGGGAAGTGTTGCGCGTGTCGAAGGTGCGCTCGCCCTCGCCCTCGATGTCCCAGTGGAGCCCGACGGCGAGCGCCGGATGGTCGCGCGCGATCGCGGCCGCTTCGGCGGCGGCGGCGCCCGTGACCATGAGGCTCGTGCTGGTCACGACGCCGTTCACGTGGCAGTCGCGGATGGCGCCGTTGATGCCGGTCGAGGCGCCGAAATCGTCGGCGTTGAAGATCACGTATTTCGGCACGGGGTCGCTTGACGGCGCGCCGTCGGGCTCATTGCGCGGCGGCCGCTTCCGGCCGGATCACTTCGGCGAGCCGGCCGCCCTCGAGCCGCAGCAGCACGTCGCATCCCTTCAGGGTGCCCAACCGGTGGGCGATCATGAAGGTGGTGCGCCCGCGCATCAACTCCTCGGTCGCCTGCATGATCAGGGTTTCGGTCCCGACATCGACCGAGCTGGTCGGCTCGTCGAGGATCAGGATCGGCGCGTCGCGCAGGAACGCGCGGGCCAGCGAGATGCGCTGGCGCTCGCCGCCCGACAGCATCATGCCGCGCTCGCCCACCGGGGTGGCGTAGCCCTGCGGCAGGCGCGTGATGAAATCGTGCGCGCTCGCGGCCTTCGCCGCCGCCACCACCTCGTCCTGCGAGGCGCCGGGCCGGGCATAGGCGATGTTGTCGGCGATCGAGGCCGAAAACAGCACCGGCTCCTGCAGCATGATGGCGATCTGGTTGCGGAGGTCGGCGAGCCGGTAGTCGCGGAGGTCGGCGCCGTCGAGCAGGATGCGGCCCGCGGCCGGGTCGTAGAAGCGGAACAGGAGGCTCACCAGCGTCGTCTTGCCCGCCCCGGTGGGGCCCAGGATGCCGACGCGGGCGCCGGCGGGCACGGCGAAGGAGATCCCGGATAGGGCCGGCCGCTCGGGCCCGAAGCCGAACGAGACGTTGTCGAACGCGATCGCGCCCTTGGCGCGCGCGACCGGCCGGGCGTTCGGCCGTTCCGGCACGTCCGTCTCGCGGTCGAGCAGCGTGAAGGTGCGTTCGGCGCTCGCGAGCGCGCTTTGCACCTCGACGAACTTGTTGGACAAGGTCTCGAGCGGCTTGAACAGCATCGCGATGTAGGCGAGCACGACAAGCAGTTCGCCCAACGTCACCGCGCCCGACTGCACGTGGAACACGCCGATCACCAGGACGGCCGCGGTCCCCACCGCGGTCGTCAGCCCGACCAGGAGGCCGATCACGGCGCACATCAGCGCGACGAGCGTGTGCCCGCGCACCGACAGGTTGGAACGGTCGGTGAAGCGCCGGTCTTCGTGCTCCTCGCGCCCGAACGCCTTGACGACGCGGAGCGCCGACAACGCCTCCTGCACCACCGTCATGGCCGCGCTCTCGATCTCCTTCACCTTCAGCCACCGGCGGCGGATCGGCTTGTGCGAAGAGTAAGTGAGCAGGAACAGCACCGGGCAGACGCCGAGCGCGACGACCGCGAGCTGCCAGTGGATGAGCCAGATGACGTACAGCGTGCCGGCGACGGTCACGAGCGAGGACAGGACCGGCAGCATGGTCTCGATCACGAAGTACTGGATGCCGGTCGCGTCGTACTGGATACGGTAGAGCGAGTCGGTCGAGCCCTTGGCGTCGTGATAGGAGAGCGACAGGCGCTGGAAATGGAGGAACAGCTTGGAGCGCAGGTTGAGGACGAGGCGCTCGCCGGTGTAGGTCGTGAGCACCCAGACCAGCATCTGCTGCAAATAGGTGAGGAAGCCGACGACGATCACGAAGCCCGCCGCGAACATCAGCAGGGGCACGACGGTGCGCGGCATGGACTCGGGCAGCATCCATTCGACGAAACCAGGCAATGGCTGGCTGCCCAGGATGGAATCGACCGTGATCTTGATCGGCACCGGCAGCAGGAGCGCGAGCGGCGTCGCCGCAAGCCCGAGCAGGAACAGGACGACGACCTGCGGCCAGCACGGGCGCGCCTCGAGCAGAAGCCGCCGATACAAGCCGAACGTGCCGTAAGACGCGCTCACGCCGTCTCCCTCGCCTGCCCGCCGCAGACGCGCCGGCCCCGACCGGGCGGCCGGGGCCGACGACAACTGTAAATCCGCAAGCGTTAGGCTTGCCACCAAATTGTGGCGCGATTCAGGCGGTCAAATCATTGATTTTCCGCCTGAAATCGCGCCAGACGGGGTTGGCGGCCTACTTCCTGTCTGACTGTCGCTTGAAGGCGAGCCCCTGCCCTTTGATCCAGGGGCCCTCCTTGGTGAACACCTGGTTGCCGGTCGGCATCCGGATGATCACGCGGTCGCCGTCCACCTCGTACTCGGCTTCGGACGTCTGGTTGAAGATCGTCAGGTAGAGGCGGCTGCGGTTGCGGAACTCGAGCTTTGCTCCCGCGCGCGGATCGACGAAGATTCCGCCGGGCAGCGACAGCCGCGCGAGCCGCGCGTCCTCCTTCTTCACCGCGGCGACGATCTCCTCGCGGCGCTCGGACGCGGCCTCGGTGTAGCGCGCCCGGATCGGCGCATCGAGGGAGGCGATCGGCCCCTTGATCTCGTTGAGCGCCTTGTCGAGCTCGCTCAGCCCTTCCTCGTTCTCCGGCACGTCCTCGATCGCCTTGCGGAACGGACGGAACGACGCCTCGCCGATTTTCGTCGCGCGCTTCTTCGCCGCTTCGCCGAATCGCGTCGCCGCGGCGGGACCCGCAAGCTGCGCGAGGCCGCGCTCGGTGTTGTTCTTGAACTGATCGAGGTCGCGCAGACCGCTCATGTCCTCGGGGAATCTGTCGAGCTGCTTGATCTGCTCGTCCGTCACCGTATTGCCGATCGCCGTGCGCCGTTCGCCGATCTTGGCGTCGAGCGATGCGACACGCTGCGCAGACAGCACCGACTTGGTCGGGGTCTGGCGGATCATGTTGAGTTGATTGAGGCCGGCGGCGTTTTCAGGCACCTCGTTGACGCGCGCGAGCTCTTTGGCGAGAAGCGCGTTCTCGATGGCGTTGCGGCGGTCCGTCGCGGTCTTATCGAGGTTCGCGACCTCCGATTCCGGCAGCATCGTCCGTAGCTCGTTCTTCGCCTTGGTCAATGCCGGTCCAAGAAGCTGCAATCCGCGCGGCGACTCTTCTGTCGCGTTGATCTGCGCATGTGCGTCGGTGATCACCCACTGGCGCACCTCGGGGATGCGCTTCTCGACTGCGGCGAAGACCCGGTTCCAAGACCTTACCGGCAAATCACGCATTTGGCCGAGCACATAACCGGCTTGGTTTTGCGCCTGGGACGTCAAACCGACTTGCATGGCGTGATCGCGCATCGCCTTGTCGGCCTGCTGGAACGAGGTGGCGGTGCCTTCGCGCACCATCATGACGGCGTTGAGCGACACCAGCATCGCGCGCGACGGTTCCATGGGAAGGTATTGGGCAAGGCGCTGGTCGAGCCGCTGCTCGGTGACCGTCAACCCGCCGATTGTCGACCGTACGGCGCCGAGCGACTGCCACAGCACTCCGAGCGCCTGGATGTCGGGCGTGTTGCGCGCCTTGCGCGCCGCGGCGCCGCAATCGCCGGCCAGCTTGATGGCGAGCGCGACGTCTTCGTTGGTCCAGTCGAGCGTGGGCACGCCATACACTTGCGCCGCGATCGGTTCGGCGAACGTCTTGGGTATCTGGAATCGGCTCGGAATATTGTTGACGGGAACGAACTGCCCCGGGGCGATCGCCTTGGCGAACTGCGTCAACTCGGCGCAGTTCGGCGACTTGATTGCGGCATTCGCTTGCACCGACCACGCGAGCACAGCGATACCGACGAACAACGGGGCTACGGCTTTGAGGTTTTCGGACTTCATGTGACTCCTCCTCGGTGCCTCCGGCACACCCGCACGCCGTCGGCCGTTTAGACCAATTGCAAATGTTCCCATAGACCGATTTCGGACACCACCGGCGCCGCTGTGGATAACGGCGATGTGTGGGTATTAGGCCGTCTCGGTCGGGTTGGCGCCGGCGGGGTGCGGGCTGGCGTAGCTCAGATACGTCCCGATGATGTACTTCGCGCGGCCCTTCGGCGGCATGCCGGCGTGCGGATACATGAAGGTCGGCGGGAACATGAGGAGCCGGCCCTGGCGCGGCGGCACCTTGACGTCGATCTTGCCGAACCACGTGTCGCCGCCCTGCTCGACGTCGTTGAGATACCACAGCACCGCCAGCATGCGGTGCATCGAGGCCGTGCTGGAAACGTCGACGTGCGGCGGGAACATGCCGCTCGCCGTCGGGTCGTAGCGCTTGATCCTGAAGCTTTCGAGCCTGAACGGGAACAGCGAATGCCCGGTGTCGCGCGCGTAGCGCCCGGCGTAGTCCTTCGCCCGCTCGATCAGCGCGGCCTGGATCGCGTCCGCGGCGGCGAGCCCCTTCGCCTCCATCTCGATCCAGCGCCCCGTCACCTGGTTCGGGCTGGCCTCGAGCACGCGGCTCCGCTCCTGATGGCCCTGCGGGTTGGCCTCGAACTCGTCGATGATGCGCCGGCACAGCGCCGCATCGAGCGTCTGGTCGTAGACCCGGATGAAATGGCGGACGTCGAGCATCTTCCCGAGATTCTAGCGGTGCGGGCCCGACATTGAAAGCCGGGCGCCCGGCGCGCTCGCGGCATTTGCCGCGGGCGCGCCGTTGCGCATAAGATTTGTCCTCGAACGATAACCTCGATTGGTTAAGGGAGCAGGCAATGGCCGACGTCGCGCTCAGATCGCGCTGGGTCAACGCGAACGGCGTGAAGACCCACTACATCGAAGCGGGCGCCGATGGGCCCGCCATCGTGGCGTTGCACGGCGGCGGGCACGGCTCGTCCGGCCTGTCGGGCATGGGCGGGCTGATGACCGAGCTCAGGGACGATTTCCGGATGCTGGCGCCCGACTCGGTCGGCGGGTACGGCGAAACGGACGTCTCCGCCCCGACGCCGCTCGGCCTGGTCAATAGGGTGGACCATACGCGCGACTTCGCCGACGCGCTGTGCCTCGACAAGTTCACCATCATGGGCAATTCGCAGGGCGCCTGGGCGGCGGCCCAGTACGCCATCCTCTACCCCAACCGGGTGGACAAGGTGATCCTCGTCTCCTCGCTCACCATCGCCAACTCGCTCGGCATCGAGCAGCGCCCGACCGACGCGATGAAGGCGTTGCAGGCCTACGACGGCACACGCGAGGCGATGAAGCGCCTGCTCGAGGCGCTGATCGTGGATAAGTCGCGCATCACCGACGCGCTGGTCGACCGGCGCCAGGCGGCGGCGACGCGCCCCGGCGCGATGGAGGCGATGGATCGCTTCCTCAAGGCGACGGGCGCGCTGCGACGCGACCCGCTCTTGTCGCACCAGCTCGACATGAAGGACACGCTGCCGCGCCTCGCGAAGCAGATCCCGACGATCTTCATCTGGGGCGAGAACGACCCGTTCGCCCTGCCGGAATCGGGCCGGGCGATCGAGAAGGCCGTGCCCGATATCAAATTCCACTGGGTGGCGGGGGCGGGCCACCAGGTGCAGACCGACAAGCCGCGCGAGGTGGCGCAGATCATCCGAACTTTTATGCGCGGCTAGTCGCGCGGGGATCGCATGATGGCTGAAGTTGTCTGGGCTGCCGGGGTATCGCACACCGCCGGCATGCTGCGCGACCCCGGCGGGGGCGGCGACGGGGACCGCGCCAAGCGCGTCTATGACGGGTTCGCGAAGCTCGCGGCCTCGCTCGCGGCCGCGCGGCCGGACGTGCTCGTCGTCATCGCGACCGACCATTTCCTCACGTTCCCTTACGAGACCATGCCCGCCTTCGCGCTGGGG
>DASWLB010000094.1:0-8944 GCA_036396315.1 Alphaproteobacteria bacterium | reverse complement strand
GGCGCCCGCCTCGCGCCCGCGCGCCGCGAGCCGGGCCGCGAGCGCCTTGCGCGGCGCCGTCACCGCGACGACCGCGACCGGGGCGAGACGGCGCGCCGCCTCCTCGATCACGGCGCGCGAGACGTTGGCGACGACGTGGCGGCCCGCGGCAAGGTCGGCCGCGAGCGAAGCGGGAAGCCCGTAGGCGAGCCCGTGCGCCCGCCAGTCGAGCAGGAACCCGCCCGCCGCCTTGCGGCCGGCGAACTCGGCATCGGTCACCGCCTCGTGGTCCTCGCCGCCGGCGCTCTCCGGCCGCGTGATCGCGCGGCGCGCGAACACGAACCGCGGATCGCCGGCCAAATGCCGCCGCGCCCCGTCGATCAGCGTGTCCTTGCCCGCCCCCGACGGCCCCACCACCAGGATCAAGGTGCCGCGCGCCATGGCGCGCAATGTATTCCCTCTCCTCCCCGTTGGGGAGGAGAGGGGAGATCACGACAGGTTCGCCTTGAAGAACGCGGCCGTGCGGTTCCAGGCGAGCCGCGCCGCATCGGCGTTGTAGCGCGCGCCGGCGCCTTCGTGGTGGAAGGCGTGGTTCACGTTGGGATAGTCGTGCTTCCGGTAAGAGACGCCGGCTTCCTTGAGCGCCGCTTCGAAGGCGGGCACGCCCGAATTGATGCGCTGGTCGAGCCCGGCATAGTGGAGCAGCATCTTCGCCTTGATCTTCTTCACGTCCGCGGCCGGCGGCACGTCGCCGTAGAACACGGCGGCGGCCGCGAGGTCGGGCGCGGCCACGGCGATGCGGTTCACCGTGCCGCCGCCCCAGCAGAACCCGACCGCGCCGACCTTGCCGTTCGAATCCGGCCGGCCCTTGAGATAGGCGATGGCCGCGACCGAGTCGCGCACCGCCATCGCGCGGTCGATCTTGCCGAACGCCTCGCGCGCCGCGTCGTCGCCGGGCGGCGTGCCGCCGAGCATGCTGAGGAGGTCGGGCGCGACGGCGACGAACCCCTCGAGCGCGGCGCGGCGCGCGACGTCCTCGATATGCGGGGTGAGCCCGCGGTTTTCGTGGATGACGATGACGCCGCCCATGCGCCCCGCGGCGCCCTTGGGCTTCGCGAGATACGCCTTCACCGCGCCGGAGGCGCCGGGATAGGTTATGGGACTGGCCTCGAGCCGCGCGTCGGTGGGCGCGACCATCTGTGCCTTGGCGTAGTTGACCTCGATCAGTGGCAGGACCGCCGCCGCCGCGGCCGTGCCGCCGGCGAGCCCCGCAAGCCGCGTCAGAAACACGCGGCGCGGCAATGGCGCGTGGGTGTATTCGTCGTAGAGGTCGATGATCGGCTGCGTAACCGCAGGTGTTTTTCGAACGTCGCCCATGTTCTCCTCCCGCAGAGACACTGGACGATCTACACCGCCCGCAACCGCCTATTCCGGGTTCTTGGGCGTATGCTAAGAGTCCGAAACCAACGAACCGAGGGAGGACACAATGCCGAGGCTCGACGGGCGCGTCGCCATCGTCACCGGATCGGGGCGGGGCATCGGCGCGGCCTACGCCAAGGGACTCGCGGCCGAAGGCGCGGCGGTCGTGGTCAACGACGTGCTCGACGTTTCGAACACGGTCAACACCATCAAGCAGGCCGGCGGCAAGGCGATCGGCGTCAAGGCCGACGTGACCGACAACGCCCAGATCGCCGACATGGTCGGGCGCACCCTGAAGGAGTTCGGCAAGATCGACGTGCTGGTCAACAACGCCGCGATCTTCGCCAATCTCGCCCACAAGACGTTCCTCGAGATCGACGAGAAGGAATGGGACGACGTGATGCGGGTCAACATCCGCGGCACGTTCCAGTGCTGCAAGGCCGTCGTGCCCGAGATGAAGCAGCGCAAGTACGGCAAGATCGTCAATATCGCCTCGGGCACGGTGATGAAGGGCACGCCGTTCTTCCTGCACTACGTCACCTCGAAGGGCGCGATCATCGCCATGACGCGCTCGATGGCGCGCGAGCTCGGGCCCGACAACATCTGCGTCAATACGATCGCGCCCGGGCTCACGGCGAGCGAGGCGGTGCTCAACTCGACACGCTACGCCGACAAGGCGGCCACACGCGATCCGGTGATCATGAGCCGCGCCTTCCAGCGCGAGCAGTGGCCCGAGGATTTGGTCGGGACCTGCGTGTTCCTGGCCGCGCCCGAGAGCGACTTCCTCACCGGACAATGCATCAACGTCGACGGCGGCTCGAACATGTATTGAGCGGCCGGCTTATACGAGCCAGACGACGAGCCCCGGCAGGACGATCAGCCCGAGCACGATGGAGGCGGCGGTCTCGGCCAACGCGCCGTCGGAATCGGCGGCGCGCTCGCGGTAGAGCGCCCACAGGAGCGCGACCGGCATCGCGGTCTCGAGCACGACCACCGCGCGCGCCGCGCCGTCGAGGCCGAGCGCCGCCGCGACCGCGAGTCCCGCCGCCAAGCCGATACCGACCCGGCCGAGCGCGATCGGCCATGCCGCCAGGGACTCGCGCCACGGGGCGCGCGCCAGCACGACGCCCTGGGCGATCAGCGCGACCGGCACCACGGTGCCGCCGAGCAGCCAGGTGGTATTGAGCGCCCAGCGCGGCGGCGTCCCCGGCAGCGCGGCGAGCGCGAGGGCGGCAAGCACGCCCCACGCGATCGGCGATCCGGCCAGGGTCGCGGCGTCCCAGCGCGCTGCGGCGGCGGCGCGCCCGAGAGTCGACTGGGCGAAGAGCGCGACCGCGAGAAAGACCGCGCCGAGGGCGAGCCCCTCGGCGCCGAACGCGTCGCGCGCGACGGAAAGTCCCATGGCGCCCGCGCACGGCAGCGCGAGCGGGGGGACGCCGGCGAGGTTCCGGCGCGCAAGCGCGAGCCCGCCCACGCCGAGCGCGGCGCATGCGCCGAGCGCGAGGAAGGCCGCGCCCGCCATTCCGGCCACTTCGCCGGCATCGAGCGGCGCGCGATGGATCGCCGAGAACACCAGCGACGGCGCGCCCAGCACGTAGGCGAAGGCGGTGACGAAGGCGAGGTCGAAACCGCGTCCGGCCCGCGCCCAGAAGTATCCCACTGCAACGCAGAGATAGACGGGCGCGAGCACGGCGAGGAGGTCGGGCAGCCGGTTCATGGTGCTCCGCCCGGCAGCACGACGAGGAGCACGAAGGGCAGCATGGCGTAGGACAGGAGCGTCGTCGCCATCACCATGCTCGCCACCTGCTCCGGGTTGCGGCCGTGGCGCAGCGCGAACAGGTAGTTCACCACCGCGGCCGGCATGGAGCTCATCAGGATGAGAATGCCGCGCTCGACTCCTTCGAGTCCGAACAGCGACGCGGTGCCCCAGCCGGCGAGGAACCCGGTCGCCTGGCGCAGCACCGACAGGGCGAAGGTGCGCGGCAGGTCGCTGATCTCGAGCCGGGCGACGGCCGCGCCGAGCGCGACCACCATGAACGGGATCGGCACGGCGCCGACCAGCACCGCCGTGTTGATGAGCCAGCGCGGCGGCTCGATCCCGGCGGCGACGGTGGCGAGCGCCGCCGCGGCCGACCACACCAGCACGTTGTGGGTGATCGAGCGGAGCGACAGGTGCCCGGCGAAGATGGCGACGCCGACGACGTAGTTGAGCACGGCGTTGGTGAGATAGATGCACACCGCGAGCGCGAGCCCGACCTCGCCGAACGCGAACAGGCACACCGGCAGACCCATGTTGCCGGTGTTGGAGAACATCATCGGCGGCAGATAGGTGCGCAGCTCGAGCCCGGCCGCGCGCAGCGCGGCGATCCCGACCGCGCCGAACGCCGCAAGCGAGACGAGGTAGTACCCGGCGACGCGGACGAAGGTCGCGGGCTCGACGGCGAGCTTGGTGAGGGTCGCGTAGGTGAGGCAGGGCAGCCCGACGATGGCGATCAGGTCGCCCATGTTGGCGGCGTCGAAAATGCGCCCGCTCCTCGCCCAGGCGAAGCCGATGCCGGCGCAGAGGAACAGCGGCGCGAGGACGGTGGCGATCTCGGCGAGCACCAAGGCGCTCCGGTGCGGACGGGCGGGGCACTGTAGAGCACAACCCCACCCACTTGAACCACCGGATGGGTGCCGTCGAATCCTCATCCTTCGAGACGGCCGCTTCGCGGCCTCCTCAGGATGAGGTTCTCTTTTCATCCTCATCCTGAGGAGCGTCCGAAGGACGCGTCTCGAAGGATGAGGGGCACCGCGTCGTGGCGGCGGTTCACTCGTCCGCTGCTATAGTGGCCGGCATGGCACGAGGCATCGGCCCATGACCCGCACCTGGATCGTCGCGGGGCTCGTCGCGCTCGGCGCGATCATCCTCTTGATCGAATCCTCGACGGATTCGGCGGATCGGCCGGAGAGCGTGCGCATCGTCTATCTGGTGGTGCTGCTCGCGGTGCTGGCGACGGCGTTCATCGTAAGGCGATCCACGCCTTCCTCGGTGATGATCCGCCACGCGCTGATCTGGATCGCGATCGGCGTCGCGCTGTTCGCCGCCTATACGGTGAAGGACGATCTGGGCCCACTCGGCGATCGCATGCTGGGCGAGCTCCTCCCCGACCGCGGCATCGATTCCGGGCCGCGCTCGGTGTCGTTCCGCACCTCCGGCGACGGGCATCACCACGTCGCCGCCGAGATCGACGGGGCGAGGGTGCGGATGCTCGTCGACACCGGTGCGAGCGACGTGACCTTGACCCAGGCCGACGCGCGCCGCATCGGGTTCGACACCACGCGGCTCGTCTTCACCCAACGCTACATGACCGCCAACGGCATGGTGCGCGGCGCGCCGGTGGTGCTGCGCGAGGTGAAGATCGGGCCGATCGTGGTGCGCAACGTGCGCGCCAGCGTGAGCGAAGGCGCGCTCGCGAGCTCGCTACTCGGGCTGTCCTATCTCAACCGGCTCGAAGGCTACGCCGTGAGCGGCGGCACGCTCACCCTCACCGGGCGCGGGCCCTGACGAAAGGCGCGCGTGGACACCGCGTTCCTCGGCGTGCCCGATGTCGATGCGTGGCTGTTCGCCGGCCTCGCTCTCGCCTCGTTCTGCACGACGATCCTCGGGATCCTCTGGGGCGCGGCGGGCGGCGTCCTGCTGCTCGCGATCCTCGCCCTCTTTTTCCCGCCCGCGATCCTCGTGCCGGTCCACACCTTCGTCCAGCTCGGCGGCAATGCGGCCCGTGCCACCATCATGCGCCGCTACGTGATGCGCGGAGCAATGCTGCCCTTCGCCGCCGGCGCCGCCCTTGGCGCGGCGGCCGGAGGGCTGACCTTCATCAGCCTGCCGACCGTGGCGCTCCAAGGCATCCTCGGCGGGTTCATCCTGCTCGTCACCTGGATGCCGCGCTACGGGCGCATGGGATCGGAACGCAACCGGTTCGCGCTGCTCGGGCTCGGCGCGACGTTCCTCGGCATGTTCGTCAGCGCGACCGGCAACCTGGTCACGCCGTTCGTCGCGAGCGCGAGCCCGGACCGACGCAACCATGTGGCGACCTTGTCGGCGCTGATGACGGTGTCGCACCTCGCCAAGCTGATCGCCTTCGGCGTTCTCGGCGTCGCGCTTGCCGCCTACCTGCCCCTCGTCGCCGCCATGATCGCGACGGCGACGGCGGGAAGCTGGGTCGGCTTCCGGCTGCTCCACCGCATGCCCGAGCGCGGCTTCCGGATCATTCTCCAGGCCGTGCTCACCGTGCTCGCGCTCCGGCTCCTGTGGTCCGCAGCCGCGAAGGCGGGATGGCTTTGACCCGAAGCGCTAGTCGATCACCGCAATCGATTGGATCTCGATCAAGATCTCGGGCTGAGCGAAGCCGGTGACGGTAATGAGCGCCGAGGCCGGGAAGTTGCGGCCGAAGATCTCTTTCCGGATCTCGGTCACCCGCGTCGAGTTGCGCGCGTCATTGATGAACACCGTCATGGTGACGAGGTCGGACAGCTTGGCGCCGACCTCGGCGAGGGTCTTCTCGATGTTGCGGAAGGTCGTGCGCACCTGGGAGTCGAGGTCGCCGGCGAGCGACTTGCCCGAATCGTCGCGGTGGCCGGTGTGGCCCGCGACCCACACGGTGGTGCCGCCGGTCGTCTTGACGGCGGGCGAGAAGGCGCGGTCCTTCTGCCAGGTTCCCGCGAAATAGCTGCGCTGCATGGTCTCCTCCCGTTCGTTCGTGGACTTCGAAACTCTATGCCGTGCCGGAAACGGCGGTCAAATCTCCGTGGGCCGACTTCCCTCGCCGCATTGGCTGTGTAAACTCCCGCGCGTGTCGAAGGGCCGGGCCATGAGCTATGTGCTGATCGCGGCGTTCGGGCTTTTGCTCGCCGGCTGCGCGGTGCTGACGCCGCTGCCCGACCCGACGACCCTCAAGGACCGGCTCGCCAAGCTGCCGACGCGCGACCTGCCGCTTGCGGCCCCGGTCACCATCTCGTGGAACGACCACCAGGTGCCGTTCATCGAGGCCGCGACGGATGCCGACCTCGCCTTCGCGCTCGGGCTCGTGCACGCCCATCTCCGGCTCGGCCAGATGGAGATCGTGCGCCGCATTTCGCAGGGCCGGCTGTCGGAGATGGGCGGCCCGCTCGCCACCGACATCGACCACGGGCTCCGCATCCTCGATTTCGGCCGCGCCGCTTCGGAGATGGAGAAGGGCCTGCCGGCCGAAACGCGAACCTGGCTCACCCGCTACGTCGAAGGCGTGAACCACTATCTGTTCGCGGCGAAGGACCTGCCCCAGGAATTCGCCGTGCTCGGCCTCAACCGCGAGCCCTGGAAGGTCGCCGACCTGCTCACCATCGTCCGGCTCGGCGGCACCGACGTGAACTGGCTGATCTGGTTCAACTTGTTGCGGTTGCGCCAGAATCCCGAGTGGCCGACGTTGTGGGCGCGGCTCGTGGAGGCGGGTACGGCGTCGCTCCCCAGCATGGACGCGGACGGTCGCGCCGCCCAGCTGTTCGAGGACATCCTGAAGGGCCTGTCGCGCTCGGGCAGCAACTCGGTGGTCGTCGCCGGCTCGCGCACCGCGTCCGGCGCGGCACTGATCGCGTCCGACCCGCATCTCGGCATCAACCTGCCCAACATCTGGCTGATCGCCGGGATGAAGTCGCCGTCGGTCCACGCCGTCGGTCTGATGTTCCCGGGGCTGCCCTTCGTCGCGGTCGGGCGCAACGAATGGATCGGCTGGGGCGGCACCAACATGCGCTCGGCGTCGAGCGACCTGTACGACGTCTCGCGCCTCGCGCCGAAAGACGTCTCGGTACGGCGCGAGACACTCAAGGTCCGCTGGTGGTTCGACAAGGAGGTCGAGATCCGCGAGACGCCGTACGGGCCGGTGATCACGGATGCGCCCTCGCTCGAGGGCGCCGGCGGGCCGTTCGCGCTCAAATGGGTCGGCCACACGCCGTCCGACGAGATCACCGCGATGCTGAAGGTGAACCGCGCGCGCGACTTCGCCGAGTTCCGCGCCGCGTTCAAGACCTTCGCCGTGCCGGCGCAGAACATGATGTACGCCGACGCGCGCGGCCATATCGGCCAGGTGATGGCGCTGCACCTGCCGGTCCGCGCGCGCGCCTCGCCCAAGGACCTGGTGCTCGACCCCGCCGATCCCGCCGCGCGCTGGCCGCGGATCGCCGACGCGACCAACTTGCCGTTCAGCTACGACCCGGCCCGCGGCTGGCTCGGCTCGGCCAACAACAAGCCGGTCGAGGCGCCGTTCCCGATCGGCTACTTCTTCTCGCCCGACGACCGCATGGTGCGCATGAAGGCGCTGCTCGACGGCGAGCGGCGGATCGGGGTCGAGGATCTCACGGCGCTGCAACAGGACGTGTACATGCAGTCCGCGGTCGAGCTGCGCGACGCGCTGGTCGCATGGATGGCGGCGAACCTGCCCGCGCCGGCGGCGGGGAGCGCCGACGCGGCCCTCCTTGCCGAGCTTCGCGGCTGGGACGGGTATTACCGCACGGACTCGCGCGGGCCGGTCGCGTTCGAGCTCGTGTTCCACCACTTCAAGGACGCGTTCTACAACGGCCACATGGACCCCGAGGCGGCGCGCAACTTCATCAGCGTCGCCGACATCAAGCGGATCCTGGCGGACGACGTGGCGCGCGCGGCCCACGGCGACGGCGCGCGGCTTTCCGCCGCGCTGCGCGATGCGCTTGGCAAGTCGGCCGAGGCGTTCGGCCAGTTCGCCAATTGGGGCGAGATGCACCGGCTCGGCCTGTCGCACGCGCTCGGCAATTTGCCGGTGATCGGCGGGCGCTACCGGTTCGGCGAGTATCCGGTCGGCGGCTCCACCGACACGCTGATGAAGACCTCGCATTCCTCCACCGACGAGCGGCACTTCACGCGCTACGGCTCGCAGGCGCGCCACGTCTCGGACCTGGCCGATCCCGACGCCAACTATTTCCTGATTCTGGGCGGCCAGGACGGGTGGTTCGCGAGCTCGACCTTCGTCGACCAGGTGCCGCTGTGGCTCGAGGGCCGCTATATCCAGGTGCCGATGCGCCCCGAGACGGTACGGCGACTGCACCCGCACGTCACCCTGCTGGCGCCCAGGCAGTCGGGATCGCCGTCTCCATGATCAACCGTAGGGGCGGGTCTCAGACCCGCCCCTACAATCCCGGTTCCGGACCCCTTTACCGTCCCGTCGGCGCCTTCGCCGCGGGTCGGCGCCGCTTGGACTCCTCGTCTTCGACGAGGGTCGCGTCCGGAAAGATGACGTCCGACAGGAGCGCGTAGTCGTCGGCGCGGTGGCGGGTGACGATCTCCTCGGCGAGGGTGTCGGGCACGCCCATGCCGCGCAAAGCGCGTTCGCCCAGCTGGAGCGACAGCTCGTAAGTCTCGTGGACGACGTTCTGCGCGCCGACCGCCTCCAACCGGCGGCGATGGCGGTGATCGCGCGCCCGCACGAAGGTCTTCACGGCGGGGAAATTGTGGTGCAGCACCGACACGGTATTCTCCGCCGCGGCGGCATTGTCG
>DASWLB010000093.1:0-16883 GCA_036396315.1 Alphaproteobacteria bacterium | reverse complement strand
CCGCCGGAGCGTCCGGGGCCGAACTTGCGTACGAGATATTCCTTGCGGTCCATGCCTTCCGACGGCATGTCCGGGTTGAGGAAGAACGGCCGCCAGACGATCTCGACGTTGCGCTGCGGCCGCTCGGCAAGGGCGCGTTCGAGCCGGCGCTTGCCGATGAAGCACCAGGGACAGACCGCGTCGGCGACGATGTCGATACGCATGAAAACACTATAGCCGATCGGGCGCCGAGCCGCGATCCAGAAAGGAAAGGGGCGGGCCCCAGGCCCGCCCAGTCCGCTCGGATCGCCTCAGAAGGACTGGGCGAGGAAGTCGCGCATCATGTCGTAGGACAGTTTCGCGACCTTCGCGTTGTACATGTTCCGGCCCGGTTGGTTCGCACCCGGAGACGTGAAGGAATGGACGGCGCCGCCGAACGCGACGATGTTGTAGTCGGCCTTCGCCGCCTTCATCTCCGCCTCGAACTTGTCGCGTGCCTCCTTCTGCACGAAGGGATCGTCGGCGCCGTGGAGGACGAGTATCCGCGGCTTGATCGTACCGGGCGTGCTGACCGCGCTCGTGGTGAGCTCGCCGTGGAAGGTGACGACGGCGTCGATGTCGCGCCCGCCGCGCGCCAGCTCCAGCACGTTGCCGCCGCCGAAGCAGAATCCGATCGCCGCGGTCTTCGTCGCGTCGATCACGCCCTTCTTGTTGGCCTCGGCGAGGAACGCGTCGAGCGCCTTGTTGATGCGCGCGCGCGTCGCCGACACGTTGTTGCGGACGGCGCCGGCGGCCGGCCCAGCCTCCTGCGGGTTTTTCGGCCGGATATCCGCGCCGTACATGTCGGCGACGAAGATCACGTAGCGCTTGCCGGCGACGAGCTTCGCCTGCGAAAGCGACTGTGCGCTGACGCCCATCCAGTCCGGCGCCATGAGCACCGCCGGGCGCTTCGCCTTGACGCCGTCGTCGTAGATCAGGACGCCCTCGAACTTCTTGCCGTCGACCTCGTACGCCACCTTCTGCTCGACCATCTTCGCCGCGACCGGGCCGCTCGCCAGCGCGAGCGCCGCAATTCCCAGGACAAGTCCGCGCATGTTCGTCTCCCCTTGGACGGATCGGATTTCCGCGGTCAGCGCCGCGTTATCGGACCGAGCCTAGCAAAACCGATGCCCGGGGCGCAAAGCACGAAGTCTTGTCGGAAATGGCCGGGCGAACGTGCGGGTATCAGGTGGCGAAGAAGTGGACGCTGAACAGGCGCTTGTCGTCGGTCCAGGCCTCGATCGGGGTGAGGCCCGCCTCGCGCGCCAGCGCCTGGAACTCGGCCACGCTGTACTTGTAGGAGCACTCGGTGTGGATGGTTTCGTCGGCGACGAAATCGAAGGTGCAGCCGTTGACGTGCACGGTCTGCGGGCGGAGCGAGACGAGGTGCATTTCGATGCGGCCCTCGCGCTCGTTGTAGCGGGCGACGTGGCGGAACGCCGAAAGATCGAAATCGGCCCGGAGCTCGCGATTGATACGCGCCAGCAGGTTCAGGTTGAACGCCGCCGTGACGCCGCGCCCGTCGTCGTAGGCGCGCTGCAGGATGCGCGGGTCCTTCTTGAGGTCGACGCCGAGCAGGATGGCGCCGCCCGGTCCGGTCAGCGCCGCGGTGTCGGCGAGGAACCGCCGCGCCACGTCTGGCGTGAAATTGCCGACCGTCGAACCGGGGAAGAACACGACGCGCCGTGCGTCCGGATCGCGGGCCGGTCGCGGGATTTCGAACGGGCGGGTGTAGTCCGCGCACACGGCGATCACCTCGAGGCGCGGGAAGTCGGCGGCGAGCGCGGCGGCCGACCGGATCAGGTGCTCGCGCGAGATGTCGACCGGCGTGTAGGCGGCAAGCCCGTCGAGCGCCTCCAACAGGATGCGCACCTTGACGCTGGAGCCGGAGCCGAACTCGACGAGCTGGCAGGCGCCGCCGATCAGCTCGGCGATGCGGCGCCGGTTGGCGCGCAGCACCGCGATCTCGGTGCGCGTCGGGTAGTACTCGTCGAGCGCGCAGATGTCGTCGAACAGCCGCGAGCCCCGCTCGTCGTAGAGAAACTTGCAGGGCAGCTCCTTGCGGGACAGCGACAGGCCGGCGATGACCGCCGATTCGAAGTCGTCGATGTCGGGTTCGAAGTCGTGGAACGCGGCGAGCGCCGAAGCGTCGCCGCCCTCCGCTTGCGGGTCGGAAACGCGTTCCGTCCCGCGCGGTCTTTCGTCATCCATCGGACTTACCGGATGGTCCCCCCAAGCGCCGGCGGCGCGACGCCCTGCGCCGCCGCCATTCTATCCACGGGGCCAAACGTAGTCAGGCCGCCGCGCGATGGCAAGGCGTCGGTTTTGGAATTCCGAGGCCCGCGGGAATCAGCTGGGGATGAGTCTAGACGTCCTGGTAGCGCAGGTACTCGGACCAGCTGCGCTCGAGCTGGCGCAGGGTGCGGAGCGCAACCTCCGGGTCGTCCTTCGAGGGCGATGACTCGATGAGCGTGCGCGCGTGGCGCACCTCGAGTTCGGTCAGCCGCTCGCACAGCGCGCGGCCCTTGTCGGTGAGCACGATGCGGCGCGAGCGCTTGTCGCGCTCCGAACGCTCCTGCTCGCAGTAGCCCGCCTCGACGAGCTGTTTCAAATTGTACGACACGTTGGAGCCGAGATAGTAACCGCGCTCCACGAGGTCGCGCACGGCAAGCTCGCGACCTTCGAGATTGGTGAGCATCAGGGCCTGGACGGCGTTGATATCGTGGATGCCGAGCCGCGTGATCTCGAAGCGAACGACGTCGAGGAAGCGCCGGTGCAGCCGCTCGATCGTCCGGGTGAGCTGGATGTAGGTCTCGGCCGCCGGGTCGAGCGCCGCGCCAGGCGCCGACTGCGCCTGGGGCGCCGGGGCAGGGGCGGCCGGCTTCGGACGCGCCGGCGGCATCGCCGCCGGTTGGGCCTGGGGAGCAGCGGGGGCCGCGGTCTTGGGCCGGATTGCGAGGGGCGGCTTGGTGGCGCTCTGGGACTGGTCCATGACCACCCGATTACCAGCCATTGGTTGACATTTTATTAAATGGCCGGAGAGGCGCGCTCAGCAGCCGGTGCAGATGGTGAGCGGGCCGACGCGCGGGCGGTAGAACGAGCGGTAGAAGACCTGCGCCGCGTTCGTGATGTCGGGCGCGATCCACGGCGTGTAGTTGTAGAACACCTCGGTCACGATCACGTTCTCGCCGCTGCGCACCTCGAAATCGGCGGGCAGGGTGGCGGCGCCGCCGGCGGTGCCGATCGTGCTCGTCGCGGCGGCCGATCCGACCCCGGAATACTGCCAATTGATGGTCGGCGGGTTCACGCCGACCGCGCTGACCGAGCTGACGATGACCACCGCGTCGGTCGCCAGCTCGAACGGCCTGGCGACGTGTTCGGCGGCGGCGAACACGCCATCGAGGTCGGCCGAGGTGATGGCCTGGGCCTGGGTCACGAGGTCGCCGATGGTCGCGGCGACGCGCTCGAGCTTCTGGCTGAGCATGATGTAGCGCGCCACCTCGATGCCGCCGAGGGTGAGCGTCGCGAGCACCGAGAGCGCGATCGCCGCCTCGGCGAACAGCGCGCCACGGCAATCGTCGCGGAAGCGGGCGACGAACGGGCGGATCCGGATCATCACTCCTCCGGCACTGTGAACGGCTCGTTGCGCACGGCGACGGATGCGGACAGCGTGATCTTGCCGTCGGTGCCGATGACCGACGAGAGGATCGGGGTGAGGAGCGGCCATGCGTAGGTGAGGGTGTAGCGGACGATGTCGCCCGGCCCGCCGATGCCGGCCGCGCCCATGTCCGCGTCCCACTGGCCGTTGCCGTTCGAATCCGTGAAGTCTTCGCCCGCGTCGTAGGTGCCGTTGGCGTTCTCGTCGGTGAACGGCTCGGGCTGGTTCACGTCGCCGAAGCTGGGATAGACCATGGTGGTGACGTCCACCGTGTCCATGTCGACGAGCCCGATGGTGTTGTCCGCGACGATCTCGAGGATGCGTTCCTCGCGCGTCGTGCCGGGCGGGATGTAACCGGTGATGCCGAACCGCGAGGCCTCGCGCAGCCCGCCCTCCATGAGGCTCTGCACGAACATGATCATCGACAGCTCGAACAGACCGATGATCGACAGCACCGCGACCGGCGCGACGAGGGCGAATTCCATCACCGCGGTGCCGCGCCGGCACCGTGCGGAGCGCCTCAGGCGCTGCATGAAGGTTCCTGTCGCCATGCCCATGTCGCCGCTCACCGTTCCCCGTGCAAACGACCTACCCCAGGGCACCCTACCGGCGATGTCTTAACAATCGTTTAACCACTTGTTAACAATTGGAACAAAATCGAAATGAATTGAAAGAAACGAGGTTCGCGCCTTGGGTTCCGGTCTCCAAATACAATATAGATCATTGTTTACGTTCGGGTAAGCCGCGGCCCGCTATACTGCGCGCGAACGTTTCCGGACTTCGGGGGGTGGGTAATGCAGGCACGTCTCGGCCATCGTGCGGCGCTGGGTTCGGCCCTGATCGGGGCGGCGCTCATCGCGGGATGCGCGGGCGAGGCCGTCCGCGATTCGGTTCTGGTGACGACCAACGACGCCGGCGCGCTGCGCCACCCCGGCGCGCAGTCCCAATCCCTGCTCAAGGTCGCCGACGCGACGATGGCGGCCGGCAACTACGAAGCCGCGCTCGGCATCTACCGCCGGGCGCACGAGCACGACACCTGGGCGTTCGCGCCGCTGTTCGGCCAGGCCATGGCGCTGCAACGCATGGGCCATTACGAGGAGGCGGCGAAGGCGTTCCGCCGCGCGCTCGAGACCAAGCCCTACGACCCGGACGCGACGCGCGAGCTCGGCAACGTTCTGATCGCGCTGAGCCAGCCGGCGCTCGCGCTCGCCCAGTTCGAGGCGGTGCTCAAGTCGAAGCCCGACGCGCGCGCCTATAACGGGCTCGGCGTCGCCAAGGACATGCTGGGCAACCATGACGGCGCGCAGCGCGATTACCGCGCGGCGCTCGCGCTCGCGGCGAACCATGTCGCCGCGCGCAACAATCTGGCCCTGTCGCTCGCCGTGACCGGCCACTACGCCGAGGCGATCGAGCTGCTCCGGGCGCTGGCGGGCGAGCCGGGCGCGACCATGCGGCACCGCCAGAACCTCGCCCTCGCCTACGGGCTCGCGGGCGAGACCGAACGGGCGGCGCAGATGGCGCGGCAGGATCTCGACGAGGCGACGGTGCGCCAGAACCTCAGGCTGTACGCGACGCTCCGCGCCCTCAACGATCCGCAGCGCGTCGCCGAGGCCGTCGGATTGGTGCCGCGGCCGGTGAACGCCGACGGCGCGGCGACCGGCTATACCGGCGTCTCCGCCCGGATCGGCTCGCCCGACTGACCGCGGCTCGACGCGAAGATCCGCTCCGCGGCGCGCGGCGCCGCGGGGCGTTTTCGTTTGCGCCGAATTTCGGTGGTTAGAGCCGGCTCATCTGATCGATGACGCGCAGGATCGCGGGCCCGATCAGGACGATGAACAGCGGCGGCAGGATGAAGATGATCAGCGGCACGGTGAGGATCGCCGGCAGCCGCGCGGCCTTGGCCTCGGCGCGCATCAGGCGCTCGTGGCGGAACTCCGCCGACAGGATGCGGAGCGACTGGGCGAGCGGCGTACCGTATTTCTCGGTCTGCAGGAGCGTGTTGACCACGCCGCGGATCGAGGACATGTCGGTGCGCTGATTCAGATGGTCGAGCGCCATGCGGCGTTCCGGCAGGAGGCCGAGTTCGAGGGCGGTGAGGCTCAACTCGTCGGCGATCTCGGTGCAGGCCTGGGCCATTTCGCGCGCCACGCGGTTGAGCGCCGCATCGAGCGTCTGGCCCGCCTCGGCGCAGATGACCAGGAGGTCGAGGCTGTCCGGCAGCCCCTTCTGCAATGCCTTGCGCCGTTTCTGCACCTGGTTCTGGACGAACACGGTGGGCGCGTAGGCGCCGGCGATCACGGCGAACAGCGCGATGAACAGCTTCATCGGCGGCGAGAAATGGCCGACGTTGCCGATGTAGAGCATGGTGACGGCGACGGCGCCGAACACGAACGGCAGCGCGAAGCGCAGGAAGAAGAACAGCACCAGCGCGTCGCGCGAGCGCCAGCCGGCGCGTGACAGCATGATGGCCGACTTCTCGGACTGGCGCGTGCCCTGGACCCGCATCTTGGACACGACCCGGCGCATGACCGACATGCTCTTGTCGCGCTGACGCTCGGCGCGGCCGCGGCGCTTGTTCTCGATCACGCCCTGGCGCAGGGCTTCGCGGCGTTCGGCGAGCGCCTTGAGGCGCGGCCCCATCGGGTCGCGCACCAGGAGCGTGCGATAGAACACGAAGACGTTCACGGCGACGGCGAGCGCCGCCATCAGGACGATGAGATCCTCGACCGAGCTGCCGGCGGGGAAGAGCTCCTGGAAGTTCATACTTCGAACCGCACCATCTTCATCATCACGGCGATGCCGAGCCCGAGCATGAACAGGCCGGCCGCGACCATGATGATGCCGCGCGGATCGTAGAACAGCTGGAGCACGTAGCCGCTGTTGACGAACAGGAGGATGGCGAAGATGACGAAGGGCAGGGAGCCCAGGATGATGGCGCTCGCCTTCGCCTCGGAAGACATCGCCTTGATCTTGAGCTGCATCTGGCGCCGGCGGCGCAGGATGTCGGACAGGTTCTCGAGCGTCTCGGCGAGGTTGCCGCCGGTCTCGCGCTGCACCGCGAGGCTGATGCAGAAGAAACGGAACTCCGGCGTGTCCAGCCGCTTGGCCGTGTCCCACAGCGCGTCTTCGAGCGTCCAGCCGAACTTGATCGAATCCGACATGCGGCGGAACTCGACGCCGATCGGGTCGCCGAATTCCTGGCCGACGATGCGGATCGATTCCTGGGTCGGCAGGCCGGATTTGAGTCCGCGCACGATGAGGTCGATCGCCTCGGGAAACTGGGCGACGAACCTATTGAGCCGCCTCCTGATGGCCCAGCTGAGCCAGATGTGCGGAATGCCGATCCCGGCGACGAGGCCGAACATGATCGACAGCGCGAGCGGCATGTGGAACACGAGCGAGCGCAGGAGCGTCGCCGCGAGGCCGACGGCGACGCAGGCGAGCGCATACTGGCCGATCGAGATCTTGCGCCCGGTGCGCTCGAGCCGATCGCGAAGCTGCTGCGGATGCGGAATGAAGCGCCTGACCACCGCGTCGATCTGGCGCATATGGCCGGTCGATTGGTCGCGCCGGAGGCTGCCGTGCGATTCGGCCGCGCGGTCGCGGCGGGGCCGCACCGCTTCGCCGCGGACGCGGGCGAGGCGCTGCTTCATCCGGCGGTCGCCGCCGCCGAAGACGACGTTGTAGCCGACCGCCGCGACGCACGCGACGCAGAGGACGGCCGCGAAGATCGCGAGGACGAGGGGATCGAGCGCGTCCAACGCTTCGAGAGACTCGAGGGCTTCTTCGTTCATGCGGTCGACTCGACGAGCTGACGGTCGAGGCCGAAATACTCGGCCTTGGGCGTGAAGTGCGGCCTGAGCCCTGTCGGCTTGTAGCTGCCGCGCAGCGTGCCGTCGGGGTTCTCGCCCTCGAAATGGTAGGTGAACAGCTCCTGGGTGGTGATGACGTCGCCTTCCATCCCCACCACCTCCATGATGCTGACCACGCGCCGGATGCCGTCGCGCATGCGGCTGACTTGGACGATCATGTCGATCGCGGCCGCGATCTGCGTGCGCACGGCCTTCGCCGGCAGGTTGATGCCGGCGAGCCCGACCATGTTCTCGAGACGGGTGAGCGCCTCGCGCGGCCGGTTGGCGTGGACCGTGCACATCGAGCCCTCGTGGCCGGTGTTCATCGCCTGCAACATGTCCACCGCCTCGGCGCCGCGCACCTCGCCCAAGATGATGCGGTCGGGACGCATACGCAGCGAGTTCTTGAGGAGATCGCGCATGGCGATCTCGCCGTGCCCTTCGAGGTTGGCCGGTCGCGTCTCGAGCCGCACCACGTGGGGCTGCTGGAGCTGAAGTTCCGCCGCGTCCTCGATGGTCACGATGCGCTCGCCGTGGTCGATCATCTGCGACATGGCGTTGAGCAATGTCGTCTTGCCCGAGCCCGTACCGCCGGAGATCAGGATGTTGAGGCGGGAGCGCGAGGCGATCTTGAGCACCGTCGCCATGGCGGGCGAGATGTTGTGCTGCTTCGACATGACGTCGAGCGTGATCGATTTCTTGGAGAATTTGCGGATCGAGATCGAGGGGCCGTCGATGGCGAGCGGCGGGATGATGATGTTGACGCGGCTGCCGTCCAGCAGGCGGGCATCGACCAAGGGCGTCGATTCGTCGATCCGGCGCCCGACCTGCGTGACGATGCGCATCGCGACGTTCATCACGTGCGCGTCGTCGCGGAACTGGACGTGGGTGAGCTCGAGCTTGCCGCGGCGCTCGATGTAAACCTGCTTCGGTCCGTTGACCAAGATGTCGGTGATGGTCTCGTCGGCGAGCAGCGGCTCGATCGGCCCGAGCCCCAGCATGTCGTTGATCAGCATCGTGACGAGGTCGCGATGCTCGGCGCCGTTCAGCCGGATCTTTAGCTCGCCCAGGATTTCGGCCGACAGCTCGCCGATCTGGGCGGCAAGTTCGCCGCGCGGCAGCTTGATGGCGGTCTGCACGTCGATGCGCTCGAGGAGGAGCGGCTGGACCTGGCGCTTCGCGTCCTCGATCGTCGCCTGGCCGGGCGGCGGGGCGGGCGCCTGGCTGGTCTGGGCGGTGACGCCGCGCGCGACCGGAACCGCGCCGGCCAATCCGGCGCCTGCGCCGGAGATGGGCTTCGCCTGGCCGAGCACGTCGTTGATCAGGAAGGTGACGACGTCGCGGCCGGCAAGCTCGTCGAGCTCGATCTTCGCGTCCTCGATCAGCGCCGTCGCGATGTCCTTGATCTCGCCCGCGAGCTGGCCTCGCGGCAGGCGGCGGGCACGCGCCGGATCGATCTTCTCGCGGACGATCGGAAGCGCGATCTGCTTCGCGCGCTCGATCGCGCCCTTCATCTCGGGCGTGCGCTGCGCGCGCAGCTTCTCGCGATCGGCGTTGATCTGGGCCCAGTACTTCTCGTCCTTGACGTTCGGATCGGCCGGGGGCGCGGGTGGCGGCGTGGGCGCCGCGGGCTCCGGGTCCGCCGGTGCCGTCGCCGCATTCGGCGGGATGAGCGGGGCGGCGACGCGGGGCGGCGCGGTGACGAGGCGCGCCGGCGCAGGTTTGACGCCGGGCGCGGCGGGCCCATCCGGCGACGCCTTCTCGTCGCGCGGGAACAGGCGCGTCACCCGGTCGGAGGACTCCTGGTCGCCCTTACCACGCCCGAACATGGATCAACCCTTGCGCTTGAGGCTCAATCCCGGCAGGAGACGGCCCGACTTCTTCTTCTCGGGGGCAGCTCCCGTGAGCTCCAGGCTCGACTTGCGCAGCGCCTTGAGCAGCTTGCTGCCCTTGGCGGAAAGCGCGATCGGCCGGCCGGCGGCGGCGGCGGCGCCCGCGGCGGCGGGCTCGTAGGGCAGGGCGAACGCCACCGGGGCCGCGATGCCGCGCGAGAATTCAGCCTGCGGGACCTCGGTCTTCGGGTTGGCGCCCACCTTGTTGACCATGATGACGAGCGGGACATCCGGCCGAAGCTGCTTGACGAAGCCCGACATGCGCATCGCGTCGCGCATGCCGGCGAGGCTCAGATCGGAAACGAGCACCACCTTGTCCGACTGGTTGACCACGCGCTGCTCGGGCAGGACGCCGGTGCGCGGCAGATCGACGATCACCCAGTCGAAGTTGGCCTTGAGATCGGAGAGCAGGGTGTCGAACGCATCGGGATCGAGCGCGAGGTGGTCGCCCAGCGGCTCCTCGGCGCTCAGCACGAATAGCTTGTCGCTTTCGCGCGCCATCGCGCTCGAGATGAACAGGTTGTCGATGCGGTGCGGGCTTTCCAGCACCTCGCGCAGACCGTGCGTCGGCTCGAGGTCGAGCGCGAGGGCGACCGTGCCGAGGCGGAGGTCGAGGTCGAGGATGACGACCGACTTGTCGAGCTCGTGGGCGAGCAGCCAGGCGGTGTTGACGGCAACGGTCGTCGCGCCGACCCCGCCGCGCGAGCCCATGAAGGTGAGGACGTGCGAATTGCGCTCGGTCGCGGCGGCCTTGCCGCCGTTCGGCGCGGCCGGGGCGGCCGGACGCGCCTCGGCGGCGGAGATCGCGCGCGCGAAGGCCTCGGGGCTGACCGGCTTCACCAGGTAGTCGTGCGCCCCGGCCTCGATCAAGGAGCGGTACAGGTGCACGTCGTTGATCGTGCCGATCGCGAGAATGCGCGAGGCGGGCCCGCAGGCCGATTGCAACATCTGCACGCCGCCGACCGGGTCCTCGGTGTCGGACACGTCGACGATGACGAGGCCGGGCGCGCGGCCGCCCTGGAGCGTGCCGATCGCGGCGGCGACCCCGCCTTCATAGACGGGGGATTCGGGCGCCAGCACCGGCAGCATCGAAACCAGCGCCTCCTGCGTCTCGGTGTCGAGCAGGAAGGCGACCAGCTTCGGGTCGGCCTGCGCTTCGTCAGAGTTGCCAAACAGGGCGGTCACGGAGCTCATTTGCTGAAGGCGTTCTCAGGTTCTTTGGCGAGAATCGGGATCGAATCCGGGGCCGGATCGATCATCGGCGGCGCGTACTGATTGCCCCCGCGATAGGTCCTGATCACCCGCGTCGAATGCTCGCCGTCGGCCGGGCTCATCTCGCGGCCACGGACCAGATCTCCGGGGTTGGCGACCATGAGGCCCAGGTTCGTGGCGGTCGCGCACGAGAAGTTGCTCGGCAGTCGGTTCGACCGATCCTCGCCCGGTTCCTTGCTCCAGTCGGGGCAATTGGGCGGGGTGACGACGTAGCGGCCGACCACGAGGCGGATCGAGCCGTCCCAGGCCGCGGCGTCCGGGTTCGGCGGCAACGACGTGGCGCGCACGCGCCGCGCCTCGAGCAGGCGGCGGACCGCGGCGACGCGCTGGCCGCCGGCCGCATTGGCATCGGCGGCGGTGCCGGTCCCGACCATGATCTGGTCGCCGTAGTCGGGCGAGACGGTCGAGAGGAAGCGGTCGAGCCGGGCGCGCTCGTCGGCGGAGAGTTCGTTGCCGCGGGCGGGGAAGCGCACCGTGTGGGCGAAGTTCACCCAATCGACGCGCACGGTCTTGGGCGATTCCGCGGGCGACCAGTAGGCGGTCTCGGGCGCGCAGCTCGCGAGCCCGACCAGCGCGCCGGCGGCGATGAGGAACGCGACGCGGCCCGAACGGCCGCGGCGGGAGGGAAAGCGACGCTTGCGCCGGATCATTTCTGCACCTGTCAATCGAGCACGAAGCCGGCCGGGCCGACGAGCCCCTGGCCGGTGGTTCCCGCGGCGTTGGACCGGCCGCGGCCGGTCTGCTGGGCGTAGCTGCGCCCGAACAATATGCGGTCGACGTCGGTCGGGGGGGTGAACCCGTCGGTCGGCAATGCGAGCCGGGTCGAGACCGGACGCACGATGTAGGGCGTGACGATAATCACGAGCTCCGTCTCGTTGCGCTGGAAACGGGTCGATCGGAACAAGGTGCCCAACACCGGAATGTCGCCGAGGCCGGGAAATTTCTGGATGTCGTGGTTGGTGTTGCTCTGCAGGAGGCCTGCGATGACGAAGCTCTGGCCGCTGCCGAGCTCGACCGTCGTGAGCGCGCGGCGCGTCGTCAGCGCGGGGATGCTGAAGCCGTTGGCGGAAACCGCGCCTGCCTGCGACAGCTGGCTCACCTCGGGCGCGACCTTGAGGCTGATGCGGTTATCGCCCACGAGCGTCGGCTTGAACGAGAGCGACACGCCGAACTGCTTGAACTCGACCGTGTTTCGAGTTTCGCCATCGGGCACGATGATCGGGAACTCGCCGCCCGCGAGGAACGTCGCCTGCTCGCCCGAGAGCGCGGTCAAGTTGGGTTCGGCGAGAATCGAGACGAGGCCCTCGTCGTCGAGCGCGTCGAGAACGGCATCGACGTTTGCGGTATTGCCGCGATAGCCGGCGGTGACGCTTCCCGCACCTTCGCCGTCACGAATCAGGGCGCCCGCGAGATCGCCGGTCAACACGAAGGGCGCTCGTCCGGTGAAGAGTCCGAACAGGAAGTTGCCGGGACTGAACAGGCTGTTCCAGTTCACGCCGAACTTCTTGAGCACGTCGCGCGAGACCTCGGCGACCTTGACGCGCAGCTGCACCTGGTTCGGCGCGTGCACCGAGATCCGGCTGACGACCTGGGCGTCTTCCTTGACCATGCGGCGGGCGAGCCGGCGCGCATCCTCGGCGTCGGTCGCGGTGTTCACGTCGCCCGAAAGCACGATGGTGCCGTCCACCGAACGCGCCTCGAGGCGGGCATCGGGCAGGAGGTCGCGCAGCGAGTCGCTCAGCTTGCTGAGATTGTGGCTGACCGAGACGCGCCGGCGCGCGAGCACCTGCTCGTTGCCGTCCACCGCGTAGAGCGTGGTCACGCCCGGCCGCTTGCCGAACACGTACACGAGCCGCGGCGATTTCACCTGGACATCGGCGATCTCGGGATCGGCGATGAACACGTTCGAGGCCGGGCGCGCGAGGCGCACGAGCTCGCCCTGGCTGCTCTCGATCACGATCGGCTGTTCGGCGACGCCCGTGACCTCGTCGCCGGCAGCGGGCTCGGCCAACGCGAGCGCGCCTGCGACCGCGAACGCCGCGAAGCCGCCGACCGCCTTCAATCGGTGCCTGATCATTGCGGCCCCCCTTGCTGGGCTCCTTGTCCGCCACCCCCGATGATGACGGTCTCCGACTTGGCGCCGTGCACGACCTCGACCTCGTGGCCGCCCTTGAGTTCGGAGCCGACGACCCGGCTTACCTCGGTATCCCAGGTGTGGCCGCGGTCGCGCTCGACCTCGTACTGCTCCTCCTCGCTGGCGCCGAGGCTGCGCAGGCTGAGCGACAGCTTGCCGAGCTCGGCGGCAACCGCGACCGCTTCGGCCTGCTTCGGCGTCACCTCGAGCGTCACGGTCTTGCTGACGCCGGGCTTGCCGCTCTGGTCGTCGGTCTTTTGGTCGATGGCGATCACGCGGATCTTGGTCAGCACGGTTTCGCCGGCGCGGCGCGTGGCGCTGACATTGCCGCTGGTGATCTTCATCGTGTGGGCGACGAGCAGATCCACGCGGTCGCCCGGAAACACGAGGCCGGAAATGCCCGTCTCGGCGTTCACCGCAACCGACACCGCGCGCATGCCGGGATCGAGGACGGCGGCGAGAAAGCCGCGGTCGCCCGGCTTGACGACGCGCCCGTCGGTGACCGGCTCGCCCACGGCGATGCCCTGGCGCACGACGGCGCCGACGAAGCTGTTCATGTCGCCCTTGCCCTTGACGAGGTAGGACTGGGCGACGTTTTGCTCGGGCCAGGGCTGCCAGCGCAGATGGTCCGGCTTGACGAACGTGCCCGCGGGCAGGTTCTGCTTCGCGACCAGGACTTCCTTGCCTTCGAAGACGGGCGCCGCAGGCTTGGCGGCGACCGCGGGGCGTTGCGACTGCACCCAGTTGCGCGCGAACAGCGCCGTTCCGCCGGCAAGCGACAGCGCGACGAGGACGAGCAGGATCGTGCGCGGGTTCATGGCCTAAGATCTCCGGATCAGCCTGCGACAACCGCGAACAGCCGGGCGCCGACATAGGCGCCGCCGGCGACGATCGCGATCCCGTATGGCACTTGAACCTTGAAATGGGAGAGGCGGGCGCCGCCGGCCTCGCGCGGCCGGGCGGCCCACATGAATTTCAGCATCGCGATCGAGAGGATGCCGCCGAACAGCGAGGTGACGAGCACGAACCCGAGCACGAGGTCCGGCCCGGCCCAAAGCGCGACGGCGGACAGGAGCTTGGCATCGCCGCCGCCGACGAACTTGCCCGCGAACAGAGCGAACCCGGCGACCAGCGCCGCAAGCGCGACGGCGATCGCGATCGGCCAATCGATGGGCGTGGCGCTCGCCACGACATGGGCGGGATAGAGCCCCGCGATGGCGAGGCAGACGCGATTCGGAATCAGGTATTCGCGAAAGTCGCTGACCGCGGCCCACGCCAGGAGGCCGAAAAAGCAGAACAGGACGGCCTGGTGAACTAGGACGTTGGCTGTCTCGGCCACGGTTCGGTTTCCCCTCTCGCTCGAACCACTGGATGCATCGACATCCGCGCCGCCTTGCGGGTGGGAGAGAGGGGGCGGAGTTTCCGCCGCCCCCCTGCATCCCTCTCCTACCGCATCCGCTTTTCGCGGTGTTCCGGCAGCGAGATATCGTGTCTCGCGTTACTCGGTCGGCGTCGACGCCGCAGTGGCCGCGTCGCTGAGATTGGTCGACACGACGCCGAAGATCGTGGTGAGCGACTCGCCCATCGTGGTCAGCGCGCCGATCGCGGCGACCGACACAAGAGCGGCGATAAGGCCGTACTCGATGGCCGTCGCGCCCGACTCGTCACGGATAAGCTGCTTGAACGTCGCAATCATCGTCCGGTACCTCCGAGTTGAAGATGGACGATCCGGAACTTAATGCGGCGACCTTAACAGACGGTTAAAAAGGAAACCGAACCGGAAGAAGCACAAAAATATTTCTGTCCCCAAGAGCCATCTAAAATCGCTTCGAATTCCAACGAATTGCAATGACTTAGACGGTCTAAGATTTGCCATATCTTTGGTTAATCGAATTGGTAAGTCGCATTAATTTTCATGAATTTTGCAAGATATTTTATCTAAATTATATCAACAATGTAAATCAAATAACAATCAGACTCACGTCACAAGCAAGAGAATATAGAGCCCCATAGAATAAGTATCTCTAGTCCATCACTTAACAATCCGTTTACGCCAATCCGCTAGATTGTCCGGGCGAGGTTTCGCAAACGGCGGGGGTTTGGCGGTCATGCTGAGGATGTGGCACAGGGTGCGCGCGGCGTCAGTCCGGTTCTGCCGCGACCGGCGGGGCGCCGTCGGAATTCTGGTGGCGACCGGCATCGTCGCGTTCGTCGGCGCAGCCGGGCTCGCGACGGACGTGGGGCGCGGCTACATGGTCAAGGCGCGCCTGTCCCAGGCGCTGGACGCGGCCGGGCTGGCCGGCGCGCGGGTCATGTTCTCGGCCACGCGCGACGAAGACATTCTGATGTTCTTCAACGCGAACTTCCCGTCCGAGTTCATGGGCGCGACGATCAGCGGGCCCACCTTCACCGTGGACGAAGTGAACCAGGTCATCACCATCTCGGCGACCGCGACCATCGATACCACCTTCATGAAGGTGCTCGGCTTCGAGACGCTCACCGTCGCCGCCGCGACCGAGGTGACGCGCGCCCAGGAGCTGCTCGAGGTGGTGATCGCCTTCGACGTCTCGGGATCCATGGCGGACAATTTGAACGGCGTGCCCAAGATCACGACGGCGCGCACGGCGGCGATCGACCTGGTCAACATCCTGTTCGGCGACGACGAGGTGAAGGACCTGTTGAAGATCGGGCTCGTGCCGTGGAGCTCGAAGGTCAACGTCATGCTGCAAGGCACGGTGTACGATTCCGCGCTGACCACGACCCAGAACGTCGCGGCGTTCACGAACCCGATCACCGGCCTCAATCAGACGACGCTGTGGTATGCCAACAACTCGCCGGTGCCGTTGCTCCGCGCCCCGGCCGCCGCCTGGAGGGGCGGCGTCTATTCGCGGTACATCGACAACGGCATCGACGACGACGCCGACATTCTGCTCGACGGGCTGACGACGGCGACCGGATCGTGGGAAGGCTGGCAGCCGGTCATCAACGCCGAGGGCGAGGAGGTGCCGGGCAGCAATTCGTCGAGCAGCGGGCGGTGCAACCAGCCCGCGCCCTCGCCCGACCCGCCGTCGGGATACGATTGCGTGAACACCGCGCCGGTCGCCGGGTTCGGCATCACGCCGCTGACCAACGTCAAGGCGACGATCACCAATGCGATCAACCTGATGGTCAATCCGGTGGGCGGCACGAACCTCCCGCTTGGCTTCGCCTGGGCCTGGCGCGTGCTGATGCCGTCGGCGCCGTTCACCGAGGCCCCGGTCAATCCGCCGACCACGACCCGCCAGCAGGCGATCGTGCTGATGACCGACGGCGAGAACTGCGGCTGGTACGGCGACGGCTACATGGGTGTCGAGGGCATTTGCAACAGCTCCGCCAGGACCTTCATGGACAATCGGCTCAGGCTCGTCGCCACCAACGCCAAGGCGATGGGCGTGAAGGTCTACGCGATCCAGTTCGGCAACGCCGGCGGCACGCAGCAGCAGCTGATGAAGGACGTCGCGACCGCGCCGGCGGCGCCGTACTACTTCTACGCGCCGACCAACGCCGAGCTGCTCACCGCGTTCACCGAGGTGGCGAACAACCTGTCGCAGCTCCGCCTGTCGAAGTAGCGGGCGGGACGCGCATCAGCGGTCGACCACGCGCTTCATCCCGGCGAAGGTCGCGAGGCCCACCAGCACGAGGATCGCGGCGAGCCAGAACACCAGTCCCGGCTCGCCCGCATCCATCACCGCGCCGAACACCAGCGGCGCCACCGCGCCGCCGAGGTTCGAGCCGCTCGAGACGAAGCCGTAGACCTTGCCGTGCGCGCCCTCGGGCGTGACGGAGAAGACGAGCAGGTCGCGCGTCGCCTGCATCATGCCGCGCATCATTCCGGCCGCGGAGAGTGCCGCGATGCCGAGCACGACCGGCAGCGACACCGATCCGAGCAGCGCGAACAGCGCCGCGCACGAGACGAGCGAGACCACGGCCGTGATCAGCCGCGGCCCGAGCCGGTCGGCGAGATACCCCCCGATCAGGATGCCGCAGGCCGATCCCAGCATGAAGCCGGTGAGCGCCGC
>DASWLB010000092.1:0-4876 GCA_036396315.1 Alphaproteobacteria bacterium | reverse complement strand
CGGGCGGCGCGGCTCGATCCGGTCGAGGCGCTGCGCTATGAGTGAGGCTGCGGCGCTCGCCCTTGAGGGGATCGAGCGGACCTTCGTGCAGGGCGGTACGCGGCTCGAGGTGCTCAAGGGCGCCTCCCTCGCGCTCATGCCGGGCGACGCAGTGGCCCTGGTCGCCCCATCGGGCGCCGGCAAATCGACCCTGCTGCACATCGCCGGCTTGCTGGAGCGGCCCGACCGCGGCGAGGTCCGCATCGCGGGCGAGGCGGCGACCGGCTTGTCCGACGCCCGACGTACCGAGCTGCGCCGGCGTGCGCTCGGCTTCGTCTATCAATTCCACCATCTCCTTCCCGAATTCTCGGCGCTGGAGAATGTCGTCCTTCCTCAGATGATCGCCGGGACGAGGTACGAGGCGGCGCGCGACCGGGCCCGCGAGCTGCTCGATCTCATGGGGCTCGCGGCGCGCGAGACCCACCGGCCGGCCCGCCTGTCGGGCGGCGAGCAGCAGCGCGTCGCGATCGCCCGTGCGCTCGCCAACCGGCCGCGGGTGCTGCTCGCCGACGAGCCGACCGGCAACCTCGACCGGCGCACCTCGGGTACCGTGTTCGACGCGCTGATCGGCATCGTGCGCTCGACCGGCACGGCCGCCCTGATTGCGACCCATAATCCCGAACTGGCCGAGCGGATGGACCGGCGGGTGACCATAGAAGATGGAATTATCCGAGATGTTCAAAGAAGCTAGAGTATGACGCTGTCGAATCATTAGAAATTACAGGATCAACTCTCTGACAGATCACGACAAACGATTTCGAAGCCGCGTTAGAAACAAATGATAACGGCCTGTTTTGGATACCGATAGAGGCGGCCGGGCAGCGTTCCGATTGCATTGCGACCGCGACCGGCCCCGATGCCGCGGACACGCCCGGGACCCGATTCGTTCCCTGGCTCGGCGATCGCCCGGATATCGGGCTAGAGCCGGTCGTTTTCGCAAGATGCTGTGGAGGTTCACAGGTTAGGCTACCGACATGTTGGGTTGGCCTTCCGTTCCGAGGCATGCCTCAGCCGATCCCGGGTGTCGGCCCGAATCGGTCGCATAAACCGCAACGATGTTCGATCTTCGTTCATGGTGGCGAGAGGCCGTCTCCTGTGCGATCAATGATCGCGATGCCGCACGCCGATTTCGTCCACCTGCACGTCCATTCGGCCTACTCGCTGTCCGAGGGCGCGATCCGCGTGGGCGAGCTGGTGGCGCTGTGCGCCGGCGAGCGCATGCCGGCGGTCGCCGTCACCGACACCGGCAATTTGTTCGGCGCGCTCGAGTTCTCCGAGGCCGCCGCCAAGGCCGGCGTGCAGCCGATCATCGGCTGCCAGGTGTTCGTCGCGCGGCCCGAATCCCACGACTCCTTCGTCGTCCGGGTGCCTTCTTCCCTCGCGGCAGGGGCGGGCGCCCTCGGCCGCCAGCCGCCGCCCGACGAGCTTGTCCTCCTGGTTCAGGACGAGGCGGGCTACCGCAACCTCTGCTGGCTTTCGAGCCACGCATTCGTCGCAACGCCCTCCGGCCAGGCGCCCCGCGTCACGCTCGATGATCTTGCCGCCCGTTCCGGCGGGCTCGTCGCGCTGACCGGCGGGCCGCGCGGGGCGGTCGGGCGTCTTCTTGCCGACGGCCAGCTCCAGGCGGCGAGCGAGATGCTGGAGCGGCTCGACGCCGCTTTCCCCGGTCGGCTCTACATCGAGCTGGTGCGCCACGGTCTCGAGCTCGAGCGCCGCATCGAGGGCGACCTGATCGAGCTTGCCTACGAGCGCGCCCTGCCGCTCGTCGCCACCAACGACGTGTACTTCGCCGGCGCCGACATGTTCGAGGCGCACGACGCGTTGATCTGCATCGCCGACGGCACGCATGTGAGCGAGGCCAAGCGACGGCGCTTCACGCCGGAACACCGGTTCCGGTCGGCGGCCGAGATGCGGGCGCTGTTCGCCGACCTTCCCGAGGCGGTGGACAACACGATCGCGATCGCGCGGCGCTGCGCCTACCGGCCGCGGCCACGCAAGGAGATCCTGCCGGCGTTTCCGACCGAGAGCGGCGAATCCGAGATCGAGGCGCTCGAGCGCGCCGCCCGCGACGGGCTCGATCGACGGCTCGCCGCGCACGTCTTCCGGCCCGACATGGACGAGACGGCCCGTGAGGCGGCGGCGCGGCCCTATCGCGAGCGCCTCGAATACGAGATGGGCGTCATCGCCAAGATGGGCTTCGTCGGCTACTTCCTGATCGTCGCCGAGTTCATCCAGTGGGCGAAGGCGCAAGGCATCCCGGTCGGGCCCGGCCGCGGCTCGGGCGCGGGCTCCGTCGTCGCCTGGGCGCTCACCATCACCGACCTCGATCCGCTCCGCTTCGGCCTTCTGTTCGAGCGCTTCCTCAACCCCGAGCGCGTGTCGATGCCGGACTTCGACGTCGATTTCTGCCAGGACCGGCGCGACGAGGTGATCGCCCACGTGCTCGACAAGTACGGGCGCGACCGCGTCGCCCAGATCATCACGTTCGGCAAGCTGCAGGCGCGTGCGGCGCTGCGCGACGTGGGCCGCGTGCTCGGTATGCCGTACGGCCAGGTGGACCGCATCTGCAAGATGGTGCCGTACAACCCGGCGCACCCGCCGACCCTCGCCGAGGCGATGGAGGCCGAGCCGCGCCTCAAGGAGATGCGCGACACCGACGAGACCGTCGCCCGCCTCATCGACATCGCGATGAAGCTCGAAGGCCTGTACCGCCACGCCTCGACCCATGCGGCGGGTGTCGTCATCGCCGACCGGCCGCTGGTGGAGCTTGTCCCGGTCTACCGCGACCCGCGCTCGGACATGATCGCGACGCAGTTCTCGATGAAGTACGCGGAGCTGGCCGGGCTGGTGAAGTTCGATTTCCTCGGGCTCAAGACGCTCACCGTGCTCGCCAAGGCGGTCGAACTGATTGCGCGGAACGGCGACCGGATCGATCTGACTGCTCTGCCGCTCGACGACCCCGCCACGTACGAGATGCTCGGGCGCGGCGAGACGACCGGCGTGTTTCAGCTGGAAAGCGCCGGCATGCGCGACGTGCTGCGCCAGATGAAGCCGGATAGTTTCGAGGACATCATCGCGCTGGTGGCGCTCTACCGGCCCGGGCCGATGGACAACATCCCGCGCTACATCGCCTGCAAGCACGGGCGGGAGGAGCCCGCCTATCTCCATCCGGTGCTCGAGCCGATCCTCAAGGAGACGTCGGGCGTCATCATCTATCAGGAACAGGTGATCCGGATCGCGCAGGAACTGTCCGGATTCAGCCTCGCCAAGGCCGATCTTCTGCGCCGCGCCATGGGCAAGAAGATCAAGGCCGAGATGGACGCCCAACGGCAGGCGTTCATCGACGGCGCGGTCGCGCGCGGCGTCGATCACGGGCGCGCCGCCACCATCTTCGAGCACGTGGACAAGTTCGCGGGCTACGGCTTCAACAAGTCGCACGCCGCGGCGTATGCGCTGATCGCCTACCAGACTGCTTGGCTCAAGGCCAATTACCCGGTCGAGTATTTCGCCGCTTCGATGACGCTCGACATGGGCAACACCGACAAACTCAACCTGTTCCGCCAGGAGCTGACGCGGCTCGGCATCAAGCTGCTGCCCCCCGACGTGAACCGGTCGGGGGCGAGCTTCGCCGTCGAGGGCGGCGTCATCCGCTACGCGCTCGCCGCGGTGCGCAACGTCGGCCAGCAGGCGATGGAAGCGCTCGTCGCCGAGCGCGCCGCGCGCGGGCCGTTCGCCGACCTCGCCGATTTCGTCGCGCGGGTGGATTCGCGCGTCGCCAACAAGCGCCAGCTCGAAAGCCTGATCCGCGCCGGCGCCTTCGACTCGTTGGAGCCGAACCGGAAGCGCCTGTTCGACTCGGTCGATCTTCTGGTGCGCCGCGCCGGCTCCGCCGCGGAGCGCGATTCCGCCCAGGCGAACCTATTCGGCGGCGGCGATTCGTCGGCGCGGCCCAAGCTCGACCTGCCTTCCGTCGCCGATTGGGGCCCGCTCGAACGCCTCGCCCAGGAGTTCGAAGCGATCGGCTTCTACCTCTCGGCGCATCCGCTCGATGCCTACGGCAAGGGTCTCGAACGCATCGGCGTGGTGAGCTCCGGCGCGCTCAAGGAGCGGCTCGCCGGCGCCGAAAGCCGCCGGGTGAAGATCGCGGGCGTCGTCGTCCGCAAGCAGGAACGGACCTCGGCGCGCGGCAACCGCTTCGCTTACGTTCAGCTCACCGACGCCGACGGCGTGTTCGAGGCGCTGCTGTTCGCCGAGATCCTGTCCGCGTCGCGCGAGCGGCTCGAAACCGGCGCCCCAGTGCTCGTCACCGCGGAGGCGCGGCTCGACGGCGAGGAGATCAAGCTCACCGCCCAGGCGATCGAGGATCTCGACGAGGCGGTCGCGAAGGCGGCCGCAGGGCTCAAGCTGCATGTCGCGGACCCGTCGCCGCTGCCTCAGCTCCGCGACCTGTTCGCCGCCGGCAAGCGGGGCAGGGGGCGCGTCAATATCGTCCTCGCGCTCGACCGCGAGCGCGAGGTCGAGATCGCGCTGCCCGAAGCCTACGTGATCTCGGCCGAGCTGCGCGCCCGCATCGCGGCGCTGCCGGGCGTCACTGTTGCCGACATTTAGTCCGTCTTCACATTCTCAAGATCAACAAATCCGTTCGTGCTTCGATACGTTCGCTTCGCGAACACTCAGCACGAACGGGGGGATCCTAGTTTTGGGGCTTGTTCGAACGCGCTTTAACCTTCGAGGCCCTGCGCGGCCATCGCCTTGCCGATCTCGCGCTCGCCCATCACCGCGAAATCCGCGCCGAGCTTGACGAGGTAGTCGACCTCGGCATCGCCGTGGGCGCGGG
>DASWLB010000091.1:0-5891 GCA_036396315.1 Alphaproteobacteria bacterium | reverse complement strand
GAACGGATCGCGCAACCGCTCGTCGGAGCCCTCGAACTGGGCGATCGGCGGCGCGGTGACGGCGAGGGTGGGCATCACGACGGCGTCGAAATTGCGCGTGACGCGCGATGCGCGCGCGATCAGGTCCTTGCGGAATTGGAGGATGTCGTAGTACTCGGCGCCGCCGATCTGGGCGCCCGCCATCAGCCGGTCTGCGATGCGCGGGTCCATGTCCGAGGCCGAATTCGCCAGCCGCTCGCGATGGATCGCGTAGCCTTCGACCATCGAGGGGAAGCGCACGCGCCCGACCGTGGCAAGCTCGGCGAGCCCCGGCAGGTCGGCTTTCTCGATGCGCGCGCCCGCCTTCGACAGCTTGCCGAGCGCGGCCTCGAACGATTTGGCGACCGCGGGCTCGAGGTTGTCGGTGACCAGCGTCGTCGGCACGGCGAAGCGGAGCCCGTCGAGCGGCACCGGATCGGGCGCCGCCGGCTCCGCGCCGGCGAACACGGCATCGACGACCGCGCAGCAGGCGACCGTGGGCGCGAGCGGGCCGACCGAGTCGAGCGTCGTCGACAGCGGAAACACCCCATCGGTGGGCACGCGCCCGACCGTCGGCTTGAACCCGGCGAGGCCGCAGAACGCCGCCGGGATGCGCACCGATCCCGCCGTGTCGGTGCCGAGCCCCGCGGCCGCCATGCCGTCCGTCACCGAGACCGCGGCGCCCGAGGACGATCCGCCCGGCACGCGGCCGGTCTTGCGGTCGTAGGGGTTGCGGCAATGTCCGTAGTGCGGGTTGAGCCCGAGCCCGCCGACCGCGAACTCGGTCATGTTGGTCGTGCCCACGACGATAGCCCCGGCGGCGCGCAGCCGCGCCACCACGGTCGCATCGCGCGCGGCGGGCGGGGCGTTCCGCAGCACGATCGAGCCCGCGAGCGTGGTCACGCCCTTCACGTCGCACAGATCCTTGATCGAGACCGGGATGCCCGCGAGCGGCGAGGGCACGTGGCCCGCCTTGCGCAGCCGGTCCGAGGCTTCCGCTGACGCGAGCGCCTGGTCGCGGAACACGCGGATGAAGGCGCGCGGCCCTTCGCCCGACTTGTCCTCGATGCGCGATAGCGCCTCGTTGGTCAACTCGGCGCTCGTCGTCCGCCCCTCGGCAAGGTCGCGCGCGAGGTCGGCGATCGGCCGCATCTTGAGCTTGTCGGGCATCGCGCACCCCTCCCTAGGCTAGGCTTCAGCGCAAGTCTACGGAACGGTTCGCAGGCGAGTCCATGGTCGTGTGTCCGGCCGGCGATTGCGTTAGGCTTACGCGACACCGCCGAATCGTTCGGCGGCGGCATCACTTTCAGGGGGAAGCCATGGTCAAACGAATCGCAATCGCGGTCGCGGTTCTCATCTCGATCGCGCAGTTTCCGGCGCCGGCGTTCGCGCAGGGTCAGTTCGAGAAGAAGTCTTACAACTACAGCGAATGGACGAAGGGACGCTTCGCCGAGGCGGTGACCGTCGTCAATCCCGGCAAGTGGATATTCCTCGGGGGGATCGGACCGGAGCGGGAGGGCGACGGCGCGATCATTCACAAGGGGGACTTCCTCGCGCAATGCAAATACGCCTGGGAGAAGATCACGAAAATCCTGGCGCTGCACGGCGCCACGCCAAACGACATCGTGAAGACGACCAACTATGTGACCGACATCCGCCATTTCCAATTGCTGGGCAGATGCCGGGCCGAGGCGATCCCGGGGTTCGAGCCGCCGGCCTCGACGCTGCTCAATGTCAGCCAGCTCGCCTGGCCCGACATGATGGTGGAGATCGACGTCATCGCCGTCACGGCGAGATAGCATTCCCGGCGCTGGCGCGGCTTCACGGCCGCGCTGGCGTCCCGTGTCTCGCAACGGGCACGCCGGCCGGTTGACAGCGGGCCGCGAACGCAATGTGATGGGTGAGACGCAGCGGGAGACGGCGATGCCGCACGACTCGCACCCGGACTGGCGCACAAACGGCGTCCGCGTCGTCCGGTCCGACCAGCTCGACATCAACACGCCGCAGACGCAGGGCATGAATCGCGCCGCGGCGATCACCCACGCGCGGGCGGGCGCCGAGAAGCTGTGGGCCGGCACGGTCGCGATCAAGCCGAACGCCAAGACCGGCGCGCACCATCACGGCGAGCTTGAGAGCATCATCTACGTCGTCAAGGGGCGCGCCCGCATGCGGTGGGGCGAGCGGCTCGAATACACGGCCGAGGCCGGGCCGGGCGACTTCATCTTCGTGCCGCCCTACGTGCCGCACCAGGAGATCAACGCGAAGCCCGACGAGGTGCTCGAATGCGTGCTGGTGCGCTCGGGCCAGGAGCCGGTCGTCGTCAACCTCGATATCGAGCCCGTCGAGCCGCCCGAGAACGTGATCTGGACGGACGACATCCACAAATGAAGCGGCGCGCGCCGCAGGAGACGGCACCATGGCGACCCAGGCGAAGACGGCGTCGCGCGGCGGCATGACGCGGGAGGAGGTGCTGGCGGCGGCGCGCGGGCTCGCGCCCAAGCTCGCCGAGCGCGCGGCGGAGGCCGAGCGTCTGCGTCGCCTGCCCGACGAGACGGTCGCCGATTTGAAACGCGCCGGACTCCTCAAGGTGCTGCAGCCCAAGCGCTATGGCGGCCATCAGCTCGACGTCCACACCCATCTCGACGTGATCGTCGAGCTGGCGCGCGCCTGCCCGTCCACCGGCTGGGTCGCGGGCGTGATCCATGCCCACAGCTGGCTGTCCGGCCTGTTCCCGGAGAAGGCGCAGGCGGAGCTGTACGGCACCAATCCCGACGCGATCACCTGCGCGGTGGTGGCGCCGACGCGCGGCGCGGCGAAGAAGATCGACGGCGGCTTCTCGCTGTCGGGATTCTGGCCGTTCGGGTCGGGCTGCGAGCATTCCGACTGGATGTTCCTCGGCGGGCTGGTCAAGGACGAAGCGGGCAAAGTGACGGACGAAGGGTTCTTCCTCGTCCCCACCAGGGACATCAAGATCAACGACGACTGGTACGTCGCGGGGCTGCGCGGCACGGGAAGCTGCAGCGTCCAGGGCAAGGACATGTTCGTGCCGGCGCACCGGTTCCTGTCGGCGCCGCAGGCCTTTGCGGGCGAGGCGCCAGGGGTTCCGCTGCACGAAGGCTGGCTCTACCGCTCCGCCACCGTCCCCGTGCTCGACATGGCGATCGCCGTGCCCGCGCTCGGCATGGCGCGCGCCGCGCTCGATGCGTTCACCTCCTACGTCAAGGGCGGGCGGGTCATCGCCTACACGGCCGACGTTCAGCTCCAGGCGCCGATCACCCATATCGAGCTTGCCGATGCAGCGATCCGCATCGATTCGGCGGAGCTGTTGCTCCGGCGCTGCATCGACGACGTCGAGGCGACGGCCAAGGCCGGCAAGCCGATGGCGCTCTCGAACCGCGCGCGGGCGCGCATGGATTGCGCCCACGCGGTGCGCCAGTGCCTCGAGGCGGTGAACATATTGTTCCTGTCGGCGGGCGGCAGCGCCTTGTCCGAGAAGAACCCGCTGCAGCGCTACCAGCGCGACGTGCAGGCGGTCAACATGCACGGCTTCCTCGCGCTCCGCACCAACCAGGAGATGTACGGGCGCATCCTCTTGGGCCTGCCGCAGAACACGCCGCTGATCTGAGGCTGCTAGCTGCCCGCGACCTTCTTGCAGAACGCGGCGACGTGCGGTCCGAGCGATTCGTCGGATGTGCCGACGTGATAGATCTCGGACACGTGGTTGTGGCCGGGTATCCGAAGCCGCTCCGGCGCGGCGCCGAGCTCGGTCAGGCGTCGCGCCAGCGCGTCGGCGTGGTCGCGGAAGCGCTGCGGGTCGAACTCGGCGGTCGCGATCAGCATCGGCGGGTAGGGTCCGGTGGCGAGGTTGCGGATCGTCGATTTCCGCGCGTACGAGCTGCGATCCGTTCCGTAATAGGCGGCGATGTTGGGCGGCTGCTCGGTGTCCTCGACGTCGAAGGTTCCGGAGACGAGCACGAGACCCGCGACGGGCGGCCGCTTTGCGTCCCGCAGGCCGGCGTGCAGCGCGCAGGCGGCGACATGGGTGCCGCCGGCCGAATGGCCCATGAGCACGAGGCGGCGCGGATCGCCGCCGAACTCGGCGACGTGGTCGTCGAGCCAGCGCGCGGCGCGGCCTACGTCGCGCGCGCCTTCCGGCCAGGGCGCCTGGGGCGCCAGCCGGTAGGTGACGTTGGCGACGATCAGGCCGCTTTGCACGAAGTACTCGGCGAGGCAGCCATAGATCAGGTCGCCGGCCAGGTTCTTGTGCCCTTCGACGTACCCGCCGCCGTGGAAATAGGCGAGCACGGGCAAGGACTTGGCGGGCGAATGCAGGGGCACATGGAGGTCCATGAGGTGGCGCGCGTCGGGCCCGTAGGCCACGTCGCGCGCGATCCGGGTCGCCGGCTGCGGCCGCCCGCGCAACAGGTCGGCGTAAAGCCGGATGAACTCGCTCCGGACCGCCGGATCGAAGCGGGGCCCGATGCGCCGGATCGCGTCGGCGATGTGGTCGGGAGGCGAAGCGGCACCCGCCTCGGGAGCCGCGCGGGTCGCAAGGTCCACCATGGTGAGGGTCCATTCCGGCGGGCAGGCCCGCCGTGCGCCGAGAGGATTTAAGCACGGTGCGCCATCGGCCTTTCTGCAATTTTCCGTGTACTCGGCAAGCGCCCGTCCACGCGATAGGATCGGCCGGTCGGCGGAAGCGCGCCGGAACGGCGGCCGCGGCGGGGGAAATGGCATGGCGGCGAAGCGTCTCGGACGGGTGCACCTCAACGGCAGCGTCAATTTGCACGACGCCAAGGCGGTGTTCGACACGGCGGGGCGCATCCTCGGGCCCCGCCTCAAGCGCGTGCCGGACGGCGAGCCCGGGCCGCGCCGGCTGTGGATCTCGAACCAATATTTGATCTTCCGCGCCAACTATTTCCTCGAGCCCATGCCGCCCTCGGTCGCCACGCCCACCTCGCGGGCCGGCACGCCGCTGATGCGCCTCCGGGCCGGGTTCGCGGCCAAGGACGTGGTGTTCCCGGCGCTCGGCTATGCGCGCGAGGCGCGCGCCTCGTATCCCGATTTTGTCGCGGCGCGCCGGGCCGGACGGCTGCCGCGCCGGGCGCGGTTCCAGGTGTCGCTGCCGACGCCGATCGCCTGCGAATACAACTACCTCGCCGACGAGGCGCGCGCGGCGGTCGGGCCGATCTACGAGAAGGCGATGCTGCGCGAGATCGCCGAGATGTGCGCGTCGATCCCGCAGCGCGACCTCGCGATCCAGTGGGACGTCGCGGTCGAGATGGTGATTTTCGACGGCCGCGCGCGGGAATCGCCGTGGGACGACCTTGCGGGCGAGCTGCGCGCCCGCTTCGCGCGCTACGCCAAGGCTGTGCCGCGCGGCGTCGAGCTCGGCTTCCACTTGTGCTACGGCGATTTCGACCGCCACCACACGGTCGAGCCGATGGATACGCGCAAGATGGTCGAGATGGCGAACCTGATCGCCGAGTCGGTCAGGCGGCCGATCCATTGGATCCACATGCCGGTGCCGATCGAGCGCAGCGACGGCGCCTATTTTGCGCCGTTGAAGGGGCTCAAGCTCGCCAAGGACACCGAGCTCTATCTCGGGTTGATCCATGCGCGCGACGGGCTCGACGGCGCGAAGCGCAGGATCGCCGCCGCGGCGAACTACGTGCGCGGCTTCGGCGTCGCCACCGAATGCGGCATGGGGCGGAGCTTCGCGCCGGGCGACGTGCCCAAGGTGCTGCGCCTGCACGCGCAGGCGGCGGATTACGTGGCGACGCTTTAAGGCTGTCTCAAACGAACCGGACGGAGATCCCGTCGAGCGGAAGCCCGGTGACGCGGGTGCGCCAGGTCTCGCCGGGCGCGACCGG